>CAYYBV010000052.1:8319-10845 GCA_964469675.1 uncultured Verrucomicrobiota bacterium | reverse complement strand
GTCCCGCCGCCGAACTGGCGCACCAGAATGCCACCATCTGCGGACTTGTACGATCCGCTGAAGTCACCCCAACTGCCACTTTCATTCCAGGCATCAACCCCGCCGCCAGCAGTCCATTCGCAACCGGCCAGAACACACAAGCACAGGCTTAATATAAACCATGATATTATTTTGGTCATTGCACAGATCCCCTGGTATTTAGTAAATGCGAAACCCGCATGTCGAAGCACGAAATTCTAAATAACATCAACACCAGAAACACAAAGTTATAAACAAAAAAACCAAACCAGATCAGTCCTGGAAAATTTCCTGTTCGGATTTAAAAAAATTATCGGCCTTTAAGAATCGGCGCTGCGCCGGACCAGCCAAAATGTCCTTCATAGCGGGCGCCGCTCCAGCAGATGGCATACCACATGCCGGTATGCGCGTCGTAAATGGCAAAGTCCGTGCGCCCATCACCGTCGTAATCGCCCGGCACCGGCACGCAGCCCGGCCAACCGAATGTTCCCTGCAAGAATTGTCCGGCCAGGGTATACAACATCCAGCGTCCGGTGGCCGACTCGAACAAGCAGGCATCGTTGCGCCCGTCGCCATCATAGTCCCCCGGCACCGGCGCCCATGTCGGCCCGCCCAACGGTCCGCCAAAGAAGGTCCAAGTCCGGTAATACTTATGGAAACAGCCTACCATCCAGTTACCCGTGGCCGGCGCATATAAGGCCAAGTCGGCAGTGCCGTCACCGTTGTAATCGCCCGGCACCGGGATCATCCCGGGCGCGCCAAACGGGATAGAAATCAGGCCGCCGCTCCAGATATCACGCATGTGCCAGACACAGCCCTTGGGATCGTATACGACCAAATCCACGCGCCCATCACCGGTATAATCCGCCGGGGCAGGCAACGTCCAGGCATCACCGAACTGCAACGCCCCCGACCGGCCATCCGTCGCAAATATCGACCAAAGCCCCGCATCATAAAACGCCAATTCAGAACGGCCATCGCCGGTATAATCCCCCACCATTGACTGGCCGCGCACGCTGCCGAGCAGCCTATCGCTTGAGAGTCCGGCCATGGTAATATAACTCCAGATCCCCGCGTTGGGATCATAGAGCCCGACATCACTGCGCCCGTCACGGTCGTAATCGCCCGGACTGCCCCAGGCATCCGTGCAAAGCGGCCGGTAAAGCGGATAGTCATCTGGATTCAGCGGATTAGTATGGTAACGCAACAACTCGGCGCCATCCGAATAACCATCGCCGTCCGTGTCCCGCATACCGGGGTTAAGCGCCGAGGCAACCGCCCTGGTGCTTTGGGCAAATCCGTATACGGCGCCGCTATAGAGCATTTCAAACCCATCGGCCAGGCCATCGCCATCCGTATCCCAAGAAGACGGGTTCTGGTTTAACCCGTCGTGCATATACTCCTCGAGGTTGGTCTCACCGTCCCCATCGTAATCCATGTCACCCGTCTGGTCTAAATTGCCGAAGTAGGCCATCTCCCAGGCATCGGGCAATTCGTCATTATCGGTATCGTGGTCGCGGATAATAATTTTGACATTGAACGGGGCATTGCCAACATCTACCTGGCCAGCCTGGTAAAAATTAGTCGGGTCGCGGTAGAAACCGACCGACTCCCAGGTATCCGGCCGATTATTGACGGCCGTACCGCCAGCAGGGGTAACATCCAGAAAAGCACGCACATAATAACTGCCCTGTTTCAGGCCGCGCAGGGTATAGGAACATTTTTCCCAACCGGTGCTGTAGGCCGGCGTCAACGTTACGCGTGCCGCGGGCCGGCCGCCGAAGCCACGATTATCGAAGGCTTCCACAACTATTTTAGTGGCTGGCGCCTTGCCAAAGTAGTGGATATCGCCGGAAATCCCGCGCGAATTGGTGGTGGATAAGCTCACATTAAATGTCTGCCATTCGGACCAGGCGCTTTCCCCCTGGGGTGTCCAGCCAGCCACGCGCCAGGAATGGACTCCATTCACCGTATCGCTGGCGTATTCATCCAAGTCACTATTGTAACGCCCTTGACTATCCATCCACGGCACACGCACATACTTATCAATCACAATCGCATCGCCCGCCGCGCCACGCGCAATCTGGACATGTGCCCTTGGACAGTTTGCGTCCATAGTCCACTTAAACTGGTTTTGCGCATAGTAAAACATATCGCCCCGCGGATAGGAAAGCTTGGGCGTTGCCAGGCTGGCCAGCCATTCGACGTGGAAAACGCTATTTTGCGAATTCATCCACCACTGGTAGGCGCCGGCGGAGAGCCCCTCAATGCCCGCCATTATAAAATCCCACTCATGGAAATAGTTGCGCGAAGCCGCGATGTTACGCCGCAAAATGGTCGGCGCGGTGCTTGCGCTGATCTTATTGATGATCACCGGGTAAATATTCGACAACGTTTGGGCGGCTTCCCAGGAAAAACGACCAAAGAAAGGACGCGTATCGGTAACCAGCACGCGCCCACAAGCAACGCTGGAATAAGAGACATATTCAGGCTGGCCATCCATAATAC
>CAYYBV010000052.1:0-8309 GCA_964469675.1 uncultured Verrucomicrobiota bacterium | reverse complement strand
CTTGAAGCCGGTCAAGGTAAACACGGAGCCGGTAACTGCCTGTGAAAACATCGGCGTGCCATCCATCGCATTGGTCGAATAGGCGTTACAATAAAGCGCGCCGGAAGAGCGCCCATAATAATTTGCCTGAAAGGACACAGCCGGCTGCGGATAAGAAGCCGCATTATTCGGGCTGGTGCCGGCCTGGTACTCGGCAAAATTACTCCAGCCGTCGCCATCCAGATCCAGCTGGGCGTCGTATTTCTGGGGGTCAAGCCCGTTCAGGCTTTCCCAGACATCCGACATACCATCGCCATCGGTGTACATTTCACCATAGGTGCGCGAATAAACGCGCTGCGGGTAATCATAGTCGCCCACATCGGTACCATAGGTATTGGAATTGCGCGGGTTGGTGCCAGCCAGGTATTCGGCAAAGTTATTGAGCCCGTCATTATCCGGGTCACCCCACTTGCCGTTATCCCCGGTGGCGTCATTGATCGCAAGACCGTAAAGCTGTTCCCACCAATCGGGCAAGCAGTCACTATCGGTGTCGGTGGAATCCGGATTGGTGGGATCCAGCGTGCTTAGCCAGCTGTTCGTCTTAAGGCCTTGGGCCCAGCCAACCAGCCACATGCCACGCCCCATATTAATGTTATATGTATTATGCGTAAAACTGTAGGGGTTGGCGCTGTTACGAAAATCGGCTGGCAAGGAAATGCTTAAATAATTACTGGTGGCAATGCCGTATGCATCGGACACGCCATTGGAGGCAAGCGGCATGCCGCCGATTACGCGCGTATCCAACGGCAACATGCGTGGAACACATCGCAAACGATCGGCAACCATCACAAAATAATTAGTGAATACCAAGGAATAATTGTGCGCCAAAGGCGGGCGGTTGGTATACCCACTCGGCGCCGTGCCCTCCACTTTCGGATCCGGCAGATCGGTAAAGCGATAATAAGCAAACAAGTTGGCAGGCCCCTCCAGGTAAGGATCATTGCCCCCAAACACAGTGCCGACTTCCGCAGGAGTCAGGCGCCGGTCTTTGCGGCCAATAATCTCGCCGGCGCTTAAGACCCGGTCCCACACGCGCACTTCGTCAATACAACCGGCAAAGAATTTTTCGGGCGCTAACGGGAAATGCCAGCCGGGCGTCGTCTCGCGCGCACCGATGCTCAAATTGCAATTGGGATGCCACACCTCGTAATTTCCACCTTGGATGCCTCGCGCGGGCACATCGGTGGTACGATGCGTGGCGCTGACTTCCCCGTTGACATATAACGTCAAATTTGCCCCGTCAAACACGCCCGCCAAGTGCGCCCACTTGCCGACCTCCAAGAGACCCACCTTCGTTGTCAAGGCCCGGTTAGTGGTGTAACCGCTCACCGCATGGAATAAAACATACGGCAACCCGCTGGCGCTGATGCCCAGCTGGAAGTTGGCCAGGGCGGATTCCGTCAAACTGCCATCCGGACGCTGCACCTGATAAGCAGATGTTTTTTCCACCACCACCTGGTCAGCGGCCGAAACCAGGCGCGTCGGGTAGACCCAGGCCTCAACGGAAAACTTGCTGAAATCGCCGTAATGCGACCAGGCAAAAGAGCGCAGCCATGAATTGGTGCCATCCAGCCACAACACGCGATTCTTAAGCGGGCTCTCGTTGTCCAATGGGTCCGTGCCGGCAACCGAGTTGGTGTCCTGCCGATACCCGGTGACCTCATCGTAGTCACTGATCAGGTCATTATCGGTGTCATACCCTTCCGTCATGGCCGCCCACCGGAACGGGATCGATTCGCGGCCCTCACTATAAGTTGGGTTTACAAACCCCATGGCGCCCCACCCATCCAAGCCCGTGTTATCCTTGGTGTAATTCCGCTTGATGAAGCTATAATCCGCAGCAGACGAATATGGATCCGTCCTCCAGAGCGGCGATGGCGCCGTGTGCAAGTGGGATTGCTGATAATAGGTGTACTCCTCGAAATTAGGCAGGCCATCGCGATCCGGATCCATTCCAACAAGGGCGAAATTGTGCGGGCCAATGATGGCAACTGCCAGCTCGGCCTGGGCATTAGGATCTTCCAGCGCTCGCAGCGCTTTATAATAATCAGAAAGATCCAAGACGCTTGTAAAAGGACCACCGTTGGTGCCCACCTGGTAACCGGGCGTGCTTGGATCAGCATCGTCTAAACCAATAATCATACGAGATGGCCAGCGCGTCATTTCCCACTCGCCCAACATCCGGTCGGAATATCCGCGCAATGGATTAAGGCAGTGAAACACTTCCCAAAAATCATCCATCCCGTCATCATCCGAATCGGTATCGTTGGCCAAGCAAGTATGGTATAGGACAGCGGCGCTAGCCGCCGGATAGTTAGACCGTAAGACATCCACATCGGTTATCACATTGTTGACCAAATAAAATGTCGGACAAGTCAGGAAATCCGGCGGCATGAAGGAAAAATTGGTGGACGTGTCCCAAGACTGGCCGGCACGGGTTATAAATTTTAAGCGAAAATCCGGCCCCGTGGCCCATGTCGGATCACATTGCATCCATTCCGGCACTGTGCCGGTCCAGTATTCCTGCCAATTGAAAAGCCCGTCGCCATCCAAATCCAGATTGGCGTCGTTGACCATGGGATCCGTCCCGGCATACACCTCCCAGCCATCCGGCAGCCCATCGCCATCTGTATCAATGCCAGTCGGGTTGGTGGCTCCGGTTTCGCCGCCATCCGCTATTCCGTCCCAGTCAGTATCCGCCGGATGCGGATCATTGGGCGCAGGCGCCGTCAGGACGCCGGGATCGGTGGGCCAGGGTTTATTGGTCCAGGTTGCAGCGACGGAACCAAGCGCGTGGGTGGCATTGGCCCATTCAGCGAAATTTGCGAGGCCATCGCTATCCGGATCAGCACTGGCATCACCAGGATTATTGGGATTCAGGCCAACGTAAAACTCCCAGCCATCCGGCATGAGATCGGCATCCGTATCCTCGCTGTTCGGCAGCGTATAACAGTTGCGCCCCCTGGGCATAGAGGGTATATCGGGGCGATAATCGGTGTCGTTTTGGGTGACCATGCGCCCGGCGGCCGTCCAGGCCAACCGCCCGATATAATCGCCGCCCAGGTATTCCTGGATATTGTCATAAGCACGTGTCGTATTGGTATTCCCATCTGCACTCCAGGCCGTGTTTGGATCAAAGCTCGTGACCCCGGGCGCGGGTATCTCCGGCGCCGCCAGATAGAGCGCCTCGTGCTTGACCGGCTGATTGACAATTACATAATCGCCGTCCGAATAAACGCCATCATTATTTAAATCCACCCAGA
Source organism: uncultured Verrucomicrobiota bacterium (assembly GCA_964469675.1). Classification (GTDB taxonomy): domain Bacteria; phylum Verrucomicrobiota; class Kiritimatiellia; order JAAZAB01; family JAAZAB01; genus VSJD01. The sequence continues at coordinate 5,007 of CAYYBV010000052.1, read as the reverse complement.
CAGGATAGCCATTCTGAAAATCGCCCAGCCCATCATTGGTTGTACCGTAGAACACCGCGTTGGTATAAATAGTCCCGGTTTGCAGGTTGGTCAGCGCCACCGTCGCCTTAAGGACGGTATCGTGGTAGAGATCGAAAACATTGCTCCCGGTATTGGTATAGGTATTAACCCAGATTCCGACCTGGTTGGTCCATACGCCGCTATAATACAAATCATTGGTAAACGGTGTGCCAACCGTACCGTCGACCAACACAAAAGAATCCGCGTAGGTTGCGTAATAATCTTCATCCGGATTGAGGAAGCGATTGGCATTATCCAACGCATTGGTAAACCACAGGAGCTCCCACCAGTCATCCATGCCGTCACCGTCGGTATCACAATGGGTGGGGTCGGTCCCGATAAGATATTCAGAATGGGTGAAATCGTCGGGATTGTTGTCAAAAAGCCCGTCACCGTCCGTGTCGGTATCGGCATCATTCCCCGTCCAGGGAAAACTCATCGGGGACCCCCAGCGGGCCACACTGGGGACAATCTTGACCCAATCCAGATTGGCGCTGTTGGTAATGCCCTTGGAAAAGGCGTCCGCCGAACGCCAATACCAGAAATAATAACGCCAGCCATCCGACATGCCACCGGCATTCTGGAAATTGAGCGGATATAATGTGTCAAATAAAATCGGGGAGGTGTAGGGATCATCATCCGCCACCCATAAACCGGGCCCATTGGTCTTGTAATACCCATCCAACCCGCGGCATTCCAATAAATTATCAAAGGCCGTATTGGTGCTGGCATACGCCTTGTTGATCGCGGAATAAGGATTGTAGAGCCGCGTGCCGCTCAACGGATAACCCATCGTGTTCGTCCCGGAATAAGTTGTTACGCCGTTGGTGTTCACAGCAATGGCCAGCGGCGGCACAATGGATCTTGAAGGAATCCAGTCCGCATCCGGGTTGCCGGAGGCACCGTTAGTGGCCGCGTCCGACTCCGGATTAAACCCATATGTTTTTTCCCACGCATCCGGCAAACCATCGTCATCCAGGTCGCCAAAATTTTCATACCAGTATTTCGCCTTGCTGAAGAGCAACCACACATCATAACTGCCGTTCATCAATAGCCCCTGGATGGGGTTTTGCGAAGTAGAATAGGTATTGTAGGTATAGCCGTAAGCAATGTCGTTGGCCTGTAAATACCGCGAATAACCCTTGTAATAAGCGCTGGAATAATTGTGACCGTCATCGGGGTTGGGGTAATTGGTGGGAATCGCCGTAATATCCACCGAAACGCCATCGCTGAAATACCAGCTGTTCATCACCTGGAAACCCTGGGCTTTGGCCGCATCATTGATGTCAAAGCCGCCATAACCAATGCCCTTGGGATAATTAGTTTCGGAACCACCCGCAAATTCGCTTGGCGGGATCGGGTCGCCCGGATTTATAATGTAAACGGTCAGCCGCCAACCATAACCGTAGTTGCCCACGTAACTTTGTGGAGGCGTATCGTTGTTGAGGTGGGTCACCGACGGCGGCGTGTCCAGGCCGGGTAACGGATTAAAACGCACCGAATAAGTTCCCACCGGCGCGTTGGAGATCGTAGTTGAGCCGGTGCCGCTTAAGGTGCTGGCATCCAGATAGTTCGTGTAATCCGCAGGGTAATTGGTGATCGTCCAGGTGGCATTGGAATCGCTGACGACAATCGGAATTACCCCATTCGTCAAGCGCACATACAACCCCGTCACCGTGTTGACCAGCGGGCTGCCGGTAAGCGTGGTGGACACCCCGGACGGCGCTTGAAAGCCGAAAACGGCCGGGAAGGCAATCGTATACGTGCCGGTAGGAACAGGCACGAGCTCGCAAGTGTTGGTATATGTAGTCTTATAAGCGCTCGAGTTAGGCAGTTCGCCGGGGGCCGCCGAAAAACTCCAGACCATGGACGAGGCGCCGGGGGCCCCGGCAATCGTTACCGATAAAGTGTTGGAATAAGGCCGATACCAATTGGTTAAAAATTTATGAGAGACACCGACGGTCACCTGCGTATCGGTAGGATAATAATAATTGGTCATCTTGCGGAAGGTAACGATGTAATCGCCATCCGGTACCGCCAAAACGGTATAACCGCGATTATTTGTTGGCCACGCCGTATCATAATCGGCGATCCCCCATTTTGCGCCGGTCGCCGCCGTACTGCGTAGCGCATTCCTTTGCCCGGTATAAGTATCATACGGAGCAACGCCTCCCGGATAAGCACTTGCGGTATCAATATCAAAAGTGAGGTTATACTGCGCGAAGACGGCGCACGGAATGAATGCCAGCAGCAGGAACGACCCCAGGAGCGCGCCGGCGCGCCGGCGCGGGGCGCAATTAACTTCGGCCAAACCAGCCAAGCCGCGGGGCGCGGGGCGCAATTTATTTGACGCTATTAATTTAGAGTTCATGACAACAAACAAATCCAAACGGTGGCCATGAAAACGCCCTTTTGGTAACCCGCAAAGGCCGCAACTCTACCACTGCAAAGTATAACACCTGCGGCCAAATAAAAGCAACCTGTTTTTTATGTTTTTTCCCCGCCTGCAAACCGACGCCAAGGCTCATTATGGGCCACCGATCACTCCCAAAATTTCCACCGGGCATTCGGGAATGGCCTCAATAAAGTGCCGGCCATACCACTTGCGCACAATTCGCGGGTCCAGAATTACAATCATGCCTTCATCCGTATTGGTCCGAATCAGCCGCCCGACACCCTGTCGAAATTTAAGAATCGCTTCCGGCAGGGAGTAATCCTTGAACGGATCGCCGCCCTGCTCCTTGATCCGTTCCATGCGGGCCTTGATCACCGGCTCGTCCGGCACGGCAAACGGCAGGCGCACAATGATCACATTGCTCAAAGCCTCACCACGCACATCCACACCCATCCAGAAACTGTCCAAACCGAACAAGACGGCTGAATTTGCAGTTTTCGATTGCCGATTTTCGATTGCCGATTGAGAACATCTGGCCTCTATTTTTAGACCTTCGGTTATCGATGGTTGCGTCTCTGCCGCGCCCCCGTCATCTGCCGTCCGTCCTTCGTCATGCGCCTGACGGAACCTCTCCAGCATTATGTGCCGGGAAAGTCCGGCGCCCTGCACCAGGGGCATGATACTCTCCGCCGCAAAAAACGGCTCCAGATCCCGCGCCACCGTCTGCATCATCCCGGCATTGGTGAACAGCGCAAAAGCCCGGCCTTGCGATTTCTGCACGAAATACCGGATGGCCCGGCCGACCGCGTCCGTAAAAGCATTTTGGTCGCCGGGATCAGGCATGTCGCCGGCAATATACACCCGCATCTGGCGCGTATAATTGAACGGTGAGCCCACAACCAGTTCCCGGCAGCGCACGGCACCAATGCGGTTTCGAAAATAGGATAACGCAGGAATACCCTTGGGGCGTGGAGCGTAAAGCGCGTCTTCCCGTCCGCCCGCTACGCTTGACACTCGACGCTTCACACTCCACGTGCTTCCCACGGCCAGCGTCGCCGAGGTCAGGATCACGCAAGGATAGGTCTCAAACAGTTTTTTTTTCAGAATCGGCGCAACCGCGATCGGCGCAGAATACAGCACCCACCGACGGCGGGCCCCTTCGCAGGCCACCCAATAGACATGATTATCGGCCGTCTGCTTGAGAAACATATCCAGGGCGGCGCACATCTCCAACCCGCGCCGGGCAATGGCGTTTAACTCAGTCTGCAGATCGGCATCTTCCATGGTTTCCGCCAGATGTTTGACGGCGCGTGCGATTTTTTCCTGGCGGGCCCCCAACAGTGTTGCAAACGCAAGCGGCGCGCGAACAATCCGCCGCGTATCATTCCCATCCAAACGCGCCCATTGCTTGACTTCCTGGAAAAAACACTCAACATCCTCCCACATGCGGGACGCCTCGTGAATGCTTTCGTTTTCTTTCAGCACGGCCAGCAGGCCCCGTCCGGTCTCGGGGGTATAGAGCCGCCGAAGCCAATGCTCAAAGGCGCCCTGGGAAAGCCGCAGCCCCAAATGCTCGCTGGCCGTATCTTCCAGACAGTGTGCCTCATCGAGCACAAGGGTATCAAAGTCCGGCAACAGCCCCTTGCCGTTTTCACGCAAGGCCAGGTCGGAAAAGAACAGGTGGTGATTGAGCACCAGTAAGTCGGCCTCAAAGGCCCGGGCGCGCGCCTTCATCAGGAAACAGCGCGAATAATGCGGACACTTGCGCGCCAGGCAGTTATCATGCTCCGAGCAAACCTGGCTCCAGAGCGCGCGCGGCGCGCTCTCTAATTGCGGATTGCTGATGTCGGATTGCTGATTTCTGACCGCTGGTGTCCAATCGGCCAGGCTGCCGTCCGTGGTTTCATCGGCCCAACGGCGCAGGCGCGCAAGTTCGCGTTCCTGGGCCTTATTGAACAGGTCGCCGCCGGCATGGCGCGCGCGCTCCAGCCGGCGCAGGCAAAGATAGTTTGCCCGGCCCTTGCATAGCGCGACCTTGATGTCCAGGTCGAGGTGCCTCTGGAGCAAGGGCAGATCCTTAAAGACCAGTTGCTCCTGAAGATTGATGGTATAAGTGGAAACGGCCACCGGCCGCTGCTGTTCCTTGGCCAGCAGGACAAGCGGAACAAGGTAGGCAAAGGTTTTGCCGACACCCGTCCCGGCTTCGACCGCCAGATGCTCCGGCTTGAGAATCGCTGCGGCGACCGCCTCGGCCATATCCATTTGCTGTGGCCGCGCTTCAAACACAAAGTCGTCGGTTCCTGAAACACAGGACCGGGCTAATACCCCGTCGGGGCGAAAAAAACCACGAACCTGCTCCGCAATTTGCGAGGGCTTATCCGCCATGTGATCCCGCTGCGCAATCATTATAAATAAATCCTTTGGCTAAACTGTATTTAACGATATTCAGTGAATTTTCATATATATCGTCGATAGTTGTAATATAGTGGGGCAAATTAATATTTTTAATAAAATTTTTAATCTGATATTCTTTAAGACAGATAACTATCGTT
>CAYYBV010000051.1:5815-10970 GCA_964469675.1 uncultured Verrucomicrobiota bacterium | reverse complement strand
GTAACCAGCGTTCCGCTCGCGGTGATGGTCAGCTCCTTGTCGGTGTCGGAGAACTCCTCTTTCGCCACGACCTCGATGCTCGAGGTGGGGGCCAGCTTCTCAATCTGCTTGAGGCCCTCGATGCCGAAACCATCGCTCGCGGTGATCGCGGCGACCTTTGCGATCCCGTTGGCGTTGCAGTACTCGAAGATCTTCGCCACAGCGTCCTCGTCGGTCTGAGGCGTGTTGAAGACCCACTTCTTCACCGGGTCGGTGATGTCGCGGGCGGCGGCATAAATCAGGTTGCCGTGAGGGACGGAGCGCCATTCGATAAAGCGGTAGCTCCCGTCCTTGTGGCGGTAGCGGTTGACAAAATTCAGCACCTGGTTGCCTTGCCCCAGCTTGGCGATGGCCTCAAGCGTGGCGGGCATGTCGTCGGGATGCACAAAATCCAGGAACTTGCGGTGCTCCAGTTCGGTGACGGGATAACCAAGAATATCTTTCCAGGCCTGGTTGGTCCTGACAAAATTGCCCTGCAAATCGGCGATGCACAGCAAATCCAGTGCCACATTGAAAAAGCCCTCTAATTTTTGGGTTTGCTCCCGCAATGTTTCTTTGGCCTGGTATTCGCTCGATACATCGTGAAACACCAGGACCACGCCGCGGATACCGCCTTGTGCATCGCGGATGGGCGCGGCACTGTCGACAATCTGGCGCACGGTGCCATCGCGGGCGATCAGGGCTGTGTGATTGGTTAGGCCGACAATCTGCCTGCTGGCCATAACCCTGGCGACGGCGTTTTCGATCGGCGCGTGCGTTTGGGCGTTGATGATTTTAAAGATTTCTGCCAGTGGTTTGCCTGCGGCTTCAGCCATCGGCCAGCCGGTCAGTTGTTCGGCCATCGGATTCATGCGCGTCACCCGGCCGGCGCTGTCGGTGGCAATCAGCGCGTCGCCAATAGAGTGCAGGGTGATGGATAGATCATTTTCGCGCTCGAATAATTCCGCCGTGCGCTGCTGCAGTTGCTTTTCAACCAGTTTGCGCTTGGCGATTTCATCCTCGAGGGTTTCAACGGAAGTGGTTGTGGTTTTAAGCCGTGCCGTCATGCTGTCAAATGCGCGCGCCAGGTCGCCGATTTCGTCGCGCGCGTTCGTGGCGACCTTGTATTTGAGTTGGCCGGCAGCGATGTTTTCGGTTTCTTTATTCAGTTTTATGATCGGCAAGACGATCAGCCTTGTGATGAGCCGTCTTGACAGCCAGGCGCCCAGGATTGCCATAATCAGGGTTAAAAGAAAAATCCAGCGGAGTCTGACTAAATGCGCCAAAGCTTCTTTTGCGTCAATTTTGGTGATAATTGCCCACTGCATTTCGGGAATATACCCGCTTGCACCCAGCACCTTTACACCACGATAATCGTCAAAAATTTTCGGCGCAAACCTGGTGTCCTTGTATAAAAATCCTTGCCTTGCCAGCGCTGTGTCGGCCTTCTGCTTAAAGGCGCTGTCCTTGATGTGCCGCGAAGGGCTGATCATTATCTTTTGTTTGTTGATAATTATATTTTCGCCGGTTTGGCCCAGACCAATTTGTTGGGTGGTGATCTTCCATAAATCATTGATTTTAACCCGGGCAATAAGCAACCCCAAAAACGCCCCGGCCGTTTGATCTAGGAAAGGTGTTGCGATGTCCATCAACGGCCCGTTTCGGCCCTCAAGATAATAGGCGTCTTTAATGTAGGTGCTTTTTTGCCCTTCGTGAAAACAAGCGTCCGTGGATTTATCTGATCCAATGGCCCCTTTCTCGCTGGATGCGATCACCCGTCCGGTTTTGTCCAGCAGAAAAAGTTCGTCGATGGCCGGATTGCCTTCCTTGGTCCGGCTCAATCTGGTCATGGCCGGCTCAAATTCCTTGCACTGTTGAATATTTTCTTTGCCGGCTGTTTTTAACAAATTCTCCAAAACAACGCTTTTTGACAGTTGTTTCGACGATAATTGCAGTGTGTGCAGGTAGGCATTGATTTGGTTTTCCTGGGATTTCGTGATGGATATCAGGTGTGCCTCGATTGACTTTTGCAAATTGCTTTTGGCGCTGAAATATAAAAAGTATAAAGCCGGCAGCATGCATGTAAGCATAACGGCAAGAAAGATAAGGCTAATTTTATTGGAGATTTTCATGCAGCCGCCGGCGCGCGCAAAACAAAATGTTTGCTTGGCTAATTTTGAAATTACTTTATGATCTAATAAAAGCCGCCATTTGTTTCAGCTTATTTTATAACAAAACTTTGCGGGCTTCAAGCCCTTTGTAATAAACGGTGGGGCCATTCCTGCTCGGCGTATAGGGGCGCTGGGGGCGGGCGGGGGGGGGGGCGGCAGGGCCAGGCAAACATAATGTGCCTGGTGATTATCGGAGTTTTGATTTTGATAAGGGGTGCTCAGGCCTCGCCAGATTTTATCGGTTTTTTGCCGCAGTCCGAAGCCCGCGTGACAAATTTGCGCCGCGGCTACTCGAGGTTGGCATGAACGCAATTGACAATCCACGGATACTGGTGCTTAACGCGGATCCCAAGAAGCGGCAAGCCGTTGATAAGCTGCTGGAAAAATCAGGCATTCTGCGCGAATCGGTCTTTACCCCGCTGGATCTGCTTCAGATGCTTTTGCGCCGGGATTTTGATGTTGTCATCACGGATGCCTCCGTCCCGGCCGATGCTTCCCGCCTGATGGGCTATGCGCTGACCGTCCAGCCCTGGCTGCAATGGGTGGCGATCGGGCCGCCGGTTGCCGGGCGCGCGCGCGAGCCTGTGCTCCTCAAGGTGCAACCCGGTTTCCGGCTGGAGACGCCGCTGCAAGCCGAAGCTTTACGCCGACAGGTTTTGGAGGCGGTGCAAGTCAGGCGCCAGGCGATGCGTTCCGCAATGGTGCTGCCGTTAAGCCGCCTGTTGTTTTTTTTCGAGAAGCTTCGCGCGTTTCTGCCGGAATTAAGCGCGTACCATCAATCCTTTCCCTTGACCGACGCTTTAAAAAATGGAATTGCCGGCATACTTCCCTGCCGGGTGGCCGGGGCTTTAATTACGCGTGGAAATTTCGCGCGATTGAAGCTGCAAGTTATTCATCCGGTGGCCAATTCGTTTCTGCGGCAGGTGGAAGCGGAAGTGCAGGCGGGCTACAAGCTGCTTGCCGGCGGGCATGCTGTGGCCCCGAGCGTCACTGTGGAAAACGAGGGGCAGCTTCTGGCCAGCCATGCCGTCAATGCCGTGGGCTCCTTGTGCGTGATTCCGTTAGTGACCAAACAGCAGCTACAGGGGGTGCTGGTGTTTGCTGCGGCGGAGCCGCAGGCCTATTCCGCCGCGGAAATATCTCATATTTGCCATGTTGTCAATCATTTGGTCAGGTTTTTTCCGGATTTAGCGCATATGCAGAGTTTGGCCGTTCGCGATGAGCTGACCGGTCTCAACAATCGCCGTTCGTTTGAAAATGAGATCAAACAAGCGTGGCAACTCAGCCGGCGTTACCGGTATCCGCTTGGGCTGCTGATGATGGATTTGGATAAATTCAAAAAGCTTAATGATAATTATGGGCATATGATTGGCGACTTAGTGCTGAAGGAATTTGCCCGGATTCTTGAAAGTGTTGCCCGGCGGACCGATGTGCTTGCGCGCTATGGCGGTGACGAGTTTGCTGTTATCCTGACCAATTCAAATGCCGAGCAGACCAGGATTTTTGCCCAACGGCTCCGCGATGCAGTGGTTCACCATGTGTTCTGCAAGGATCACTACCCGCTGCAGATGAGTGTCTCGATTGGCTTTGCCGGCAGTGATCATCCGCGCGTTGCCAATGAATCCGATTTATTGTCGCTGGCCGATCGTGCGTGCTATCTGGCCAAGGAACATGACGGCAAGGGCGAAGTCGGCTCCGCCGACGATCTCCATCATGTGGAGCAACTAACCCCAATGCCAGACCAGACATTGCCGGAAGTTACTGGCCAGCTGGGGCAGATAATGATCATTGATGATGATTCCGCTATCTGCAGCATGTTTGCGCAGATCTTGACTTCGGCAGGTTTTAAAGTTTTGACCGAGACCAACCCCCGCCGGGCGTTGGCGCGTATCCGGGAAATGCCGGACCAGATTGACTTGGCGCTCATTGATCTCAAGATGCCGGAAATGAATGGGGTTGACGTGATCAAGGCCGTAAAGGCCATGGCGCCTGAAATTGTGTGTATTGTTATGACCGGGTTTGCCGCGGTGGATAGTGCCATTGCGGCGATCCGTGCCGGCGCCTATGATTTTATGCAAAAACCAGTTGATTTTGACGGGCTGAAGTTTGTGCTTAAACGCGGGGTGGAGCACCGGCGCTTGCGCCGCCAAGTGACGGTCTGCCAGCAACAGATGGAAGATGCCTTGGATGAACGCACCCGGTCATTGAATGAAACCGCAAGTGCTCTGGAAAAATCATACAGGGGGACCCTGGAAGCTTTGGTCGCCACGTTGCAGGTGCGTGAAGTCACCAGCGTGGACCATAACCGGCGCGTTGCCGAATATGCCGTGCTGCTGGCCCGTCGCATGAACATTGGCGAGGAACAAATTGTGAAGATTGAACGCGGAGCGCTGCTGCATGATATTGGTAAAATCGGCATTGCGGACGCTATCCTGCAAAAAGTTGGTCCCTTGACGGATGCCGAACGCAATGTTATCCGCCAACACCCGGCAATCGGCTATAACATCCTGAAGAATATCCCCTTCCTCCAGGAGGAGGCGGAAATGATTTATCAGCATCATGAGCATTACGATGGCAACGGATATCCGCGTGGACTTGCGGGCCCGGCCATTAATTTCGGCGCCCGCCTTTTCGCGGTCGTGGATACGTTTGATGCGCTTCGGTCTAACCGCGTCTACCACAAGGCGGTTACGCTGGCAGCGGCCGCGGCGGAAATAAAACGTTTTGCGGGCACACAGTTTGACCCGGTCATCGTTGAAGTATTTCTCTCGTCTTGTAAAGAAATGGATGATTTACATGTTGAAACAGCGGCCGGGCCGGTAGATGCGATATCCAAGCCATGAAAATTATTTCAATCATCGGAACACGGCCCGAGGCGATTAAGATGTCCCCGGTTGTCAAGGAGTTGGAGCGGTATCCCGAACGCATTGTCAGCCGCGTCTGCGTCACCGCCCAGCACCGGCAAA
>CAYYBV010000051.1:3447-5805 GCA_964469675.1 uncultured Verrucomicrobiota bacterium | reverse complement strand
GACAAGGTGCTGGGGCTCTTTGCCATTACGCCTGATCATGCCCTGAACATCATGGCGCCCGATCCATCGCCGACCCAGGTGGCGGTAGCCGTGCTGGCCAAGCTGGAACTTGTGCTCAAGGCCGAAAAGCCGGACTGGGTGCTGATCCAAGGTGATACCACCACGGTGCTTGCGGCCGCGATAGGTTCATTTTACGCGCGTATTAAGATTGGCCATGTGGAAGCCGGTTTGCGCACATGCGACAAGTATCAACCTTTCCCGGAGGAAATCAACCGTCGGATGGCCAGTGTCGCGGCGGATCTGCATTTTGCACCGACGGGAAACGCCCGGCACAACCTCCTGCGCGAAGGCATTCCCGATGCCATCATCCGGGTAACGGGCAACCCGGTCATTGATGCTTTGTTCATGGTGGCCGAACGGCCTTATGATCCCGCTTCCGGGCCGCTGGTTGTTATCCCGTGGAATCGGAGATTAATCCTGGTTACCGCGCACCGGCGTGAGAATTTTGGTGCGCCGCTGGAGCAAATCTGCCTGGCCTTGCGCGACCTGGCCGGGAGATATCCGGATGACGTGCACATTGTCTATCCCGTGCATCCCAACCCCAATATTCAGGGACCGGTTAGGCGCATCCTTGGAAATGTTCCGGGCATTACGCTGTTGGAGCCGTTGGATTACCTGCCGCTGGTCTATTTGATGAAGCGTGCAACCATTGTGCTGACTGATTCCGGCGGCTTGCAAGAAGAAGCGCCGGGACTGGGCAAACCCGTTCTGGTCCTGCGCGAAGTCACCGAGCGTCCCGAAGCGGTGACCGCCGGCACTGTGCGTCTGGTGGGCACGGATCGCGCAAAAATTGTGGGGGAAGCACGAAGGCTGTTGGATAATTCCGCGGAATACGGCATCATGGCGCGTGCGCATAATCCCTACGGCGACGGCCACGCCGCCGGACGTATTGTCCAGGCCCTGCTGGATTTTTAACGGAAAAGATTTTCAGATTAGCTGGGCCTAATTGTCGGCGTGATGCATGGGCATTTTTTCAGGCAACCCGGCCTGGCGCCCCAAAAGTTCATATAATGCGCGCGCCGCCGGGCCGCGATCCGGCGCGATATATTCCGGAAAGGCAAAGACAATCCGGCGCGGGAACCCGGCCGCCGCACGAATCTGTTTCTGGAAGCTTTCCGGCGGCGCCGGTTGGGCTGTGAATGGTTCCGCATTGGCGGAGGTCTGGCGGAACGCTTCGATCACCGCCCATAGTTCCGGGGAACGCGATTGTTGTGCATCGCGGATGGCGCGATAATAGAGGGGCAGGACATTGTCCGGCGGATCACCATTACCGGCGCCGTCCTGGATCAGGAGGTAGTCCAGTTTCGTGTCGGCGGTCAGCGCGTTCAGGGTCCCGGCCACAACGGCCGGCGCTGTGCGCGCGCGGAAAAAAGCGCTGATGGCGATCGTGCGATGGGCGTCATGGTCACGCAGGCTTTTAGTCGTGGCGCGCAGGTAGTCCTGCAACAAACCCCGGCGGCCGGCATCCCGCCAGGAAAGATCGTCAATCTCGTCGGGGATGTAATACCCGACCCAATCATCGCGTTTGCCGAAAGCTTTGAGCAGGGCCGTCTGGATCCGTTCATTCTGTGCCCGGCGCACAATGAAATAATCGCGCAGGGCCTTGTCGCGCGCGGTGATTTCCTTCCAATAGGAGGGATCGTTCTGCAGGCCAAGCAAAATGGAAAATGACATACCGCGCGCCGCTTCCAGCAGGCGCCCGATGGCGTCGAATTGCTCCTTGAACTCCAGGTTCTTGTCCTTGAAATAAAGCACGGGTGCCTCGGCGGTCCATTGGATAATCAAGGTGTCAATGCCCAGGGAGCGTGTCCGGTCTAAAAGCGCCTTCCATTGCGCGATGGAATATTCCGCGTTTTGGCGGTTCAGCTGGATGAATGTGCCGGTGATGCCTTTAGCCCCCGCCTCTGCGCGGCCGGATGAAGGCGTAAATACCGTTGCGCAGATAATGAGCGCGCAGCATGCGCAAATATTTTTCATCCGTGGTAAGTTTTTCATTGCTAATATGGGCTATGCCCGCAACCCAATTTTATGTTTTTCTCCGGGCAGTGTGGCCGAATTCGGTTCGCAAAAGGCGGCGGCGATCTTGGGTCGCCTGCGGGCTTGCCACGCTTGCGCATACACGAGTATAGCGCTGCGCCCGGCGCGCCCACACTCGATCCAAGCTTACCTTGCTTTTGCGAAGTCCGTCCGGCCGAGACCGGACGGACGCCCGAATTCGACACACGGTTGCATCGGGCTCCGCTCAGAGCTACGCCCGAGAAAAGCAAATTCTTTGCGGTCCGTGGTAAGTGATGCATG
>CAYYBV010000051.1:0-3437 GCA_964469675.1 uncultured Verrucomicrobiota bacterium | reverse complement strand
GCTATTTCACCAGGCTTATGCCGATCATGGGGCCATCGAATGACCGGCCGTCAAAACCGTCCGGCGTCGACATGAACTGCCCCCAAGTATAATCAATAAAAATATCCGCGTAAATCCGGTTGATCGTATAGCGTCTTTCCGGTTCAAATAGGCGGAGTGTGGCGCCGAGTCCAGCCAGGCCGTAAGCCCCGGTGTTGCCCTCGTCATTCGTTTCATAGCGCAGGACGCCCATTACCTGGGGTAACGTCAGCAACGCATTCCGGTGAAGCTGCCAGGATGGACCAGCCCGGCCGTCAAGATAACCATACCAGCGTGCGCGCGGATCGAAATAATAGCCGACATCCCCGAAAATTTTCAGATTCAAGCCAATCGTTGCGCCCGGCGCCGGCTTTTCCCCGTGTTCCCATGATGCCATGTTCCGCCAGAGCCAGTTAGCCTCGGCGTTGTCGCCGATCTTGAACAGGCGCGCGAAGGATGTGTTGTAGTTAAGCCGGCCGAACGGTTTCAAGCGCAGTCCAGCCATGCCCTGATAGGAATCGGGTTCCGGCGCCCATGAATTGCGCTTGAAGTTTCCACTGATCTGTCCGAACAGATCCAGCGTTTTTTCGTTGAAAAAACCGACCACCGGCGGACGCAGCGACAGTTCCAGCCCGTATTGCGAAGGCAAGGCGCCATCCACCGATGAGATGCCGATGTTCGTTGGAAAACCGTAGTCGGTTCGGCTCGCGTATCCCTGGATGCCGACAAGGTGGTTCAGCTTGGTATATTCCTGTTTCATGGCCACCGCGCGGTTCCGGTAAACGCTGGTTTCGTTGGTCGGCACGCGCGGCACCAGGTCGGCGTAAAAATCAATGGCGTGCTGGAATGCCAGCTTGGCTTCCCGGTTACGATGCCACTGCATGAACTGGTAACCCTGGCCGGCAAGCGTGTCGACATCCACGGAATGGTATGCCAGCGATCGCTGGAGCGCGGCCGTGCCTTTTTTATATTCATGGTGTTTGCCCTCCGCCTGGCCGAGATCGCCCCAGAAGGTGGCCGGCGGGTTGGGTTCCAGCCGGAGATATTCCTGGTAATTGGCCAGCGTTGCTTGGAAATTGCCGAGGGCGTGATAGGTTAGGCCTTGCAGATAAAAGGCTTCGGCCAGCTGGGGGTCCAGTTTCACGGCCTGCGCCAGGCGTTGCAAGGCCTGCTTATGCTGCTTTTGCCGGTAAAGGTGGCGGCCCATGACTAGCAGGACCTGGGCCTGTTGCGCGGCCGTCAGGCGCAGTCCGCTCGCCTCCGGCTGCAGGAGGGCTGCCCCCGTTTTTTCAATGTCGTTGCTGACGCTGGTGTTCGCCAGTGATTTCAGCCGCACCAGCGCCATGTCCGCGGCAGGGTGCAACGCCATGGCGGCGTCACTGTCGGCGAACGCCGCTGAATACTGGTGCTGGTCAAAATTCAAGTAAGCCCGGTTACGGAACCAACTTAATCGTTGGCCCGGCGTCAGCCTGTCGGGCGTATGGATGGCGTTGAAAAATTCCAGTGCCGGTCCGGGCATTGCGCCGCGCATGGCCAGGTAACCTTTGGACAAATAGGCGTCAATAAAATCAGGGTATTGACGGATCAATTCGTCGCAAATGCGAATCCCGTCATGGTGGCGTTGCGCGCGCCCGTAGAGCGTGATGAGCGCGAGCTTGGCCGGATTGTTGCCGGGATCGTTATGCAGGATGGCCTCAAAGTATTTGATTGCGACGGCATCGTCATGCCGGGTCGCCGCCGCGTTGGCGCGCTTGAACAGCGGGGCGTTTTCGAACCGGATGCGCTGGGTTTTGATTATGCCATAATGGGCGGAGGATGGCGGCAGTGACTTCAGCGCCGGCGCGGACCAGCCGGGCTGGGCCAGGATTATGATGACGGTTGCGCCCAGGCCAGCGCAGCGCCGGGTTAAATTTAAGTGACGGTTCATTGTTTTGATAAAGTGTCGGCCACATCCTGGGTCGTGATAATTTGCATATCCACCAGGATTTCGCCCAGGCGCTTCCCGGATTTTTTCTGTTCCTGCAGGGCTTGTTCCAGCTGCCGGGTTGTGATCAATCGGCGATCAAGAAGCAGGTCGCCCAGCTTGCGGTGGAACAGGCGCAACTGCTCGTCGGTGGGGTAAGCATGGTCGGTTTTGATCCATTCCGGCGCCTTGCCGGATATCCGGTGGCTGATATAACGGCGGATGGCTTGGATGGTGGCCCAGAAATTCACGATATTGCCGACCACCAGGCGTGGCATGGAAAGCAGGGATTGGCCGACGCCGTAGGTTCGCCCAACCGCAATAACACGGTTCAGCAAACGCCAGCATAGCAGGCCCAAAACGATCCACATCAGGCGGGCGTAGATTTCACTGCTTTCAATCAACGGCGGAATAACGATATCGGGATTCAGCCATTCCGCCAGCCAGACGGCGCACCAGAAAATCACGACCGGGTAGGCGGCCATGGTGAGCAGGTTGGTGATCAGTCCCTTGCGGTCGCGGAACAGGCAGTAATTGGCGCCTGGCGAATCCATCCAGCCCATGCGCCAGCCCTGGATGGCAATGCCCATGATCCAGCGTGACCGCTGGCGAACGGCGGTGGCAAAATGATTCGGGAAAAATTCGCGCGTGGCGATCAGGTCGCGAATCCGGCGATTAACCGGCCGCCCGGTCAGCCAGTGGCGGCGGGCCTCCACCCGTTCCACTTTCTGTTGCAGGAAAATTTTTTTGCCCTGCATTTCCCGCAACTGCAGGCCCAGCTGATAATCCTCCGTCAGGGAACGGATGTCAAACACCTGCTGGTGATGTTTCAGGCGCAGGAACTCGATGGCCGCGCGGCTGAGGGCGGTGCCGACGCCGGCGGATGGGACCGTATTGGTCAATAATTCCCGTGCCCGTAAATCCTTGCTGTGGAGCTCGGCAAACTCGTCAATGTAGATGCCGGCCACCCAGCGGGCATTTTCCCATTCCAGGGCCAATACCGGCAGTTGAATCATGTGCATGCGGGGCATGAGATAATTGAAATATTTGAACGAGAGCGGATGAATTATGTCTTCCGCGTCATGCATGACAAAGATGTCGAATTGGGCCTTGCTTTCTTGTTCATGGGCGAAAACCCCCTGAATGATCCAGTTCAGGCAGTCGGCCTTGTTGGTCGGGCCGTCGGCTGGCGTCACTACGGCAGAGACATGCGGATAAATCTCGCGTATTTTTTCGACGGCCAGGAACGTGGCTTCGTCATTGGGGTAGGTGCCCACAAAGATGTGGTAGTTTTTGTAGTCCAGCGTGGTGATCGTGTTTAACAGCATCTTGTCGATTACCGCGGACTCGTTCCAGGCGGGGACCATTATGGCAATCGGTTTCTCCCGGACGGAGTTCAGCTGTTCGCGCGTGATGGGCCGGATCAAATGCCGGCAAAACAAAGCGCGGTAGCCAG
>CAYYBV010000050.1:9891-10990 GCA_964469675.1 uncultured Verrucomicrobiota bacterium | reverse complement strand
CCCGCAACCTTCGGCGTGACAAGCCGATGCTCTAACCAATTGCGCTACTCCCCCGGCAATAGAGGACCATACCATACTGGTTTGCCGTGGCGGTGCAAGCGAAAAAATACATTTTAACGCTGTGCGGGAATTGGTTTGTATCGCTTTTAACATTTCGGGGCAAGAACATCATGGGGTGTCTGGGATTTCAGGGCTTGCGATTGGTAATGCGGCTGAACGCCGGCGTGATGACTGCCTGGTCCTTCGGCAGCGTGGTGAGCGCCGCGACATTATCCAGCCGGGCCGATATGGCCGTCCCGCCTGCAAGCGGCGAACGGGCGAGTTCAAATGCCTGCGCTGACACAGCTTTAGCTTCCCGCAACATGCTCAATGCGTTTTTAGACTTGAACCAGCCGCGCTGCCGGGAGGCGTTTGAACGGGCGCGCCGCTGGCTGGATACCCTTGAGATCAATCCGGTCGAACTGCGCGCCCATGGCATCAAGGGTAAGAAAAAACTTGCCGAACTGCTGGATGTTTACTTGCGCCTGCATGAAATTGCTCCCGCCGGCGATCGCAAGAATTTACAGGAGCGTATCCGGCGTATTGCGTCAATTACCGCCACGCCGGGGTACCACGATATGCTGCGCGTTACCGACAAGCAATTCAAGGAAGACGCTACCTCTTATCTGCGCGTGGCATTCCTCATGGATCGGTTCGGGTTGGACACTAGGCTCTATCGCCAGGAAATCATCAGGGTTCTGCCGCGGCTCAACGCGCATATGCAATACCGCGGGTCTGATCAGCGTATGGCTTTTCACCTTTATTATGAGCATTTCAAAATTGCCGAGCCTTTTCCCCTGCAATCCGCCTATCAAACCGGTGTGATTGCCGCACGCCGCGATCCGGCCTGGTTGAAGCGCAACAAGATGGAGCTATACAACTTGACCCATGAAATCTTCGTGCCATACGAATTTGGCGATAAACTTGATGCTGATTTTTTCCCGGAGTCAGATAAGGCCTATCTTCGCCCCCTGCTGGCCGACTTAACCGCGCATACCATTGGGCTGGACGATGCTGATCTTACCGCTGAGCTGACCTCTTGTTTGCGCTACCTGCATTT
>CAYYBV010000050.1:8529-9881 GCA_964469675.1 uncultured Verrucomicrobiota bacterium | reverse complement strand
TTCACTCCCCATCACGCCTTCGCCTTACGATATACGGATTTGCCTGTATATCAGGCGGCGCTTAAGTATCTACTGAACAGTCAGCGGGCGGATGGCAAATGGGGGAGTTATGAACAGCAGCGCCCCTATTATGGCGACTATGTGAATCAGGCGTTTTACCTGCACACGACCCTGGTAGTGGTGGATGCCTTAACCACAGCCTTTTATTATCGGGAGCGGTGAGGAAAGCACGTGGAGCTTGAAGCGTTGCGCGTAGAGTGAAAGACGATATGTCCGGCATGCGTCTTGGTCGCTTGTGGCACTGCCGGAGCCGGGTAAACATTTTTTGTGGATTTGGTCTTCTGACTACGCGCTTGCGAGGGAAATAGCATGCAATCAAAATGCCAATCGTTATCACACGGAAGTGCGTTATATATGTGTGCGCCGGTTAACGCGCTGGTGGAAGGGATTTACGAGGAAAAAGTGCGCTTTCGTGAAATCAAGCGTCACGGCAATTTCGGCCTGGGCACCTTTGACAATTTGGATGGCGAAATGATCATGCTGGATGGCGTCGTGTATCAGGTGAACTCGGCGGGTCGCGTGGCGGTCATTGGCGACGACTGTCGGACGCCGTTCGCCTGCGTCACGTTTTACCGGCCAATCAGTCATGAGGATGTGGCGCAGGAAATGGATTACGCCGCGTTGCTGGACCTGATCCAAAAGCTCCTGCCTTCGCCCAACCTTTTCTACGCCCTGCGCATGGAGGGCGTTTTTGCCTACGTGAAAACGCGCTCCGTGCCCAAACAGCAAAATTATCGCCCTTTGGTCGATGTGGCCAAAGATCAACCGGAGTTCGAGTTTCAGAATGTGGCCGGGACGCTTGCCGGATTCTTTACTCCATCATTTATGGGATCCATCAATGTGCCCGGATTGCATTTGCATTTCCTATCCGCCGATTTAACCCGTGGCGGGCATGTGCTTGGGTGCCGTCCCCGTCATGGTCGCATCGGTGTGCAGTTTATTACCCGCTTGGAGTTGTCGCTTCCCTTGAGCTTTGATTACCTGACCCAGGATTTTTCCCGTAACATCGAGCGGGATTTGAACAAGGCGGAGAAGTGAAATCGGGCCGCAGCAAATGGGCGCCAGCCTGGCGGTCCCTTGCGATTCAATCCCGGAGAACCTGTTTGGCGGTTTTGTTCAAAGCCTGCATGACGCGGCTTAACTGGTTAACGGAAGCTTCGGCCAATGATCCATCCTGGAATGAAATCACATTAAAACTCATCGGGGCCTGATGCCTGCGGCACGCAGATATAAACGCCAGAATTTCGTCATCGGAATATAACGGGGCATGCGGCGCGGTGCTGTTGTCGGTG
>CAYYBV010000050.1:8147-8519 GCA_964469675.1 uncultured Verrucomicrobiota bacterium | reverse complement strand
TGTCCAGCCGTGCCACTGGAGCCCGTTTGCCAGGTATCTGGCGGTGGGGGGTGTGGTGAGGTTGACAATTTCGCCGGCCCAGTAGTCCTGGTGATCCGTGTAAAGAAAAGTCCGTGCGACGCCCGCGCTATATGTCACCAGACGATTTGCATAACCGGCCTTGGCCGCGCTGGTCAGTTTCTCCCATGGGAATTGGAATGCGTACATGTCGGTCGTTACCGTATTACGCGGACCACGCGGGTCAAGCGAATAGGCGCTGTCGAACCACCAGGCCTGGATGAGCTGGCCGTACCGTTCGCCCATCCATTGCACGACGGCGCAAAGATTCTCAACCAGTCGGTCCTTGGCGTGATCGTGGTAGCCGACGGCTTG
>CAYYBV010000050.1:796-8128 GCA_964469675.1 uncultured Verrucomicrobiota bacterium | reverse complement strand
ATACAATCAGTTTTTTGCCGAGTGTGGCGAGTCCCTGGGCCATTTCGCCAATCAAGTCGCGTTGCGCCGTGCGTCCGGGCAGCAGATGGTCGACGACCGGGTGCGGGCACGGAAGCATTTGCAGGGCATGTGTTGCCGTGAATATGACATAATCGGCCCCGCACGCCTGGACTGCGCCAAGAAAATCCTGCAGACGGAAACGGTTCACCGCCTCTTGGAAGTTGTGTGCCGTTCCGTGGCGTGGTGCTGTTTGCGCCGTCCAGTGCGTGCTGATGCCGAGCGTTGATGCTGCCAGCCAGTCCGTATTGGCTCGCTGATAATGAGTCATTTGGTCTCCAATTGAATGTTTAAACGCTGCTGTGGCATGCCGTCCGCAGAGGGTTTTGGTTTTTTAGAGCCTATCTCATTTTTAAAGCGAAGTCCAGTTTGCGGCCAAATTAAAGTTTGCCCGGCGCTGCCAGCACTTGAGGTTAGCATGGTTAACTGCACTGCGCATTTGGTCAGGAATTTTCCGGGCGTTCATTTTTCTTTTAACGCCTGTTCTTGAAGATGAAACATGAGCATTAGGGCCGGGAACATCAACAGTATCCACGCGCTTTGCGCCGCCCCGGATAAATATTTCAATTTCCCGGCGTGTTCGTAAAATATCGCGATGCCGAATGCGATCGCCGTAAACACAAAGATTGTCAGCATCAATATTTGGATTGCGGGATATGGTGCCAGCCGATCTCGGCGCCTCCAGATTAAATAGCCCACGATATTGGGGATCAGGCCGCAGGCCAGGATCAGAAGCCCCGGCAGTAATTCTTTGGAGGCGAGCGCGGCACCGAGGAAGACCAAGTATGCCCTTGCCCCAATTTGTGCGCCGAACCAGCCCCACGTATTCCATTGGAAACGTCCGTTTCCCTTATATGGCTGCATATCAGTTCCTCCTGTTATCCCGCCGGCTGCCCATCAGCGGCAGATGCCGTAGTGGCCTCGTGCGTACAGGTTGTATATTGGCGGTCCTGCCTATGTCGGAAACTGCAGTTTAACAATAGAAAAATCGTCGTCGAGCGCCCCGGCACCGTGCATGCTTTGCACGGTTTTGACAAGTTCCTCTATTTCCGGCTTGCCGGTGCCAACGGAAACGGCCATGAGTTGGGCAAACTCGCTGAACGTCCACAGGATTCCGTCCGGCTTGGTTATTTCATACACTCCGTCACTCATCAAAAACACAGTACTGCCGGGCGGTAAGATCTGGGTCGTGGTGCGATAAGTCGTGCCCGGCATGCCGCCCAGCACCATGCCGGGCTTGCCCAATTCGCTTACGGTTGTATTGCCGGCCTGGTCCTTGTTGATCAACAGGGCCGGTGGGTGCCCGGCGCTGGCGTAACGCAACGTCCTTGTGGAGCGCGCGTATACGCCGTACCAGATCGTGAAATACATATTGTTGTGTTTTTCCATCAGGAAGGCTTCGTTGAGCGCCGTCAACATGGCGCCCGGCTCATTAAAATCCGTGTTTGGCAGGGATTGTGACCGGAGCACATTCATGGCCGAGATGGAAAGTAATGCCGCGCCAACCCCATGTCCGCAAACATCCAGCAAAAACATGCAGAAATGCTCGTCGTCCAGCCAGTGATAGCCAAAGGCATCGCCACCTAACGAGGTGGACGGTATAAATTGCCAGCTGGTACGCACGGGCCCCTGGACCAGCGGTGTGGGCAACAATGATTGCACATAGGCGGCGGCTTCGGCCAGTTCGGTTGCCAATGCTTGCTGGCTGGCCAGCAGGGCCTGGTAGGCTTCATTGCGTTCCAGTAAGTTAATGAAGCCCTGCGAGTGGTGCCGAATGCGCGCTACCAGCTCGATCCGATCCGGTAGTTTAACCAGGTAATCATTGGACCCCAGCGCGAATGCCTCGGCTTTGGTGGTTGGCTCCTCTTTGGTCGAGAGTACGATCAGCGGGGTATCCCGCAGGGCGGGTTCGGCCCGGTAAAATTTTACCAGCGTCAAGCCGTCAATTTCCGGCATGACGAGATCCTGGAGAATAACGGTAGGCGTCAATTCGCGGGCCATTTTCAATGCTTCGGCCGGATCATTGCAGTAATGAAAGCGGATATCGGTTTCGGGCGCCAGCATGCGGCGCACGGCCTCGCCGATCATGGCCTGATCATCTACCAGCAGAACCTTGATCATATGCCGGGTCAATGCACTTTTTAACGGGCTGGCAGTTTTGTTTTCCATGGGTACCCTTAAGTCGGCAGTCAGTAATTAAAATACGGAATGAAATGTTCGTGCGGTTGTGGTTTAGGGTTTTTCTGATTATGAATTCTGGCTCCCAAGTAGTTGTTTTTGTCCTTGAATTCCCTGCATGATAGCGGTCGCTATGTCTTTTACCGGCAGGATTTTTCCCGCGGCGCCAAGCTCCGCGGCTGCCCGCGGCATTCCGTAAACAACCGAGGTGGCTTTGTCCTGTGCCAGCGTGTCCCAGCCACATCGGCGCAGGGCTAATAATCCTTCGCCGCCGTCCCGGCCCATGCCGGTCAATAATACGGCCACACCGGGCGGCGACCAATGTATCGCCACGCTCTTAAAAAATACGTCCACAGACGGGCGATAAAAACATTCAGCCGGTTCGGTGCAATAATCAAGCGTGCCGTGTTTGGTCATTACCAGGTGGTCGTTGGTGCCGGCCAGCCAGGCCGTGCCGATTTCCGGGCGGCATCCCGGGGAGACCACCTTTACCTTGAAAGGGCAATGGGTGCCCAGCCAGCGGGCCAGATCGGGCGCGAACGCCTGGTCTATGTGTTGGGTGATCACCATGGATGCGTTGATAACCTTTGGCAAGCGGGATAAAATATCCACCAGCGCGGCTGGGCCGCCCGTTGATGCACCCAGGACGATTAGCGCCAGGTGATTCTTGGAGGTTGGCGTCGTTTTCAGCGGAGTTGCCGCCGGATTTAACGGCCCCGGTCGTGTGATCAAATGGCCGATGATCTCAATCTTGCGCAATAGCGCCTGTGCCCCGGTCAGCTTGTTATCCGTGCCCATTACGGGAGTGTTGACGGCGTCCAGTGCGCCGTAGCCCATGGCTTCGAATACCAGGCTTATATTGCCATCCACGGTGGCGGTCACCACCAGGATGGGGCAGGGTGAGTTACGCATAATGTGCCGGGTGGCTTCGGCGCCATTCATTACCGGCATGATCAGATCCATGAGAATCATGTCGGGCCGTTCGTTGGCGCATTTTGCAACGGCTTCCGTGCCGTCGCGCGCCACCCAGGCGATGGTGTAATCCGGCCGGCTGCGCACCACGCGCCGCAGGGTTTCCACGGCCATGATCATGTCGTTGACAATTGCTATTTTCATGGATCCCCGATTACATCGGTCACGGTTTTCAAAAACGTCTCGTCATGAAAACTGCTCTTGGTGAGGTAATGGGTGGCTCCCGCCTCGAGTCCACTCAAGCGATCTTCTTCACGGTCCTTATAGGATACGATGATAACCGGCAGGGCCTGGAGCCGAACATCCTGCTTGATATGCCGCACGAGTTCAATGCCGTTCATCCGCGGCATGTCGATATCGCTGATGACTAGGTCAAAATGTCCCGTGCGCACCGTATTCCAGGCATCCATTCCGTCCACAGCCACGTCCACGGCATAACCGCGGTTTTCCAGCAGCTTGCGTTCCATTTCGCGGACGGTGATCGAATCATCCGCGACGAGAATATGCTTGCTGGTTTTGGCGTCGGTCATTTTGCCGGCGGCCTGAATTTGTTTTAGGCGTCCGCCGGAAAGCAGGTTTTCGATGCTCCGCGCCATGTCTTCCGTGTCAATAATCATCACGGGCGTGCCGTCATCCAGCAGGGAAACCGCACTTATGTTTGGGACCTTGCCCAAGCGCGCATCCAGTGTGCGCACCACCAGTTTGCTTTCGCCGATAAACCGGTCAACAACCAAACCGTAAGCATTTGTGCGGTCACCGATAATTACAATTGGCCACTCGGCCGGGCGGCTGGTGACGCCATTCAGCGCCAGGACTTCGCGTGCATCCACCAGTCCAATATGGCGTTGGTTCAGTGTCAGATAGCGTCGGCCCTCCAGCGTTTGGATTTCTTCCGGCACGGCGGCGACCAGGTGATCGATCCGTGTAAGTGGAATGGCGTAAGCCTCGCCGGCAATTTCGACCAACAGGGTGCGTAAGACCGAAAGCGTGATCGGGAGCTGTAAATGGAACTGCGTGCCGGCGCCGGGTTTGTTTTCCACCCGCACGAGCCCGCCGACTTCCTGGGCCAGGTTGCGGACGATATCCAGTCCTACCCCCCGTCCGGAAATTTCAGTTACCGTTGCGCTTGTCGAGAACCCGGGTAAAAAGAGAAAGTCCAGCAGTTCAGCCTCTGTCAAACGATCAATCATCTCAGCATTGCTGAGCCCGCGCGCGATCACTTTATGCCGGATGCGTTCCAGGTCAACGCCGCGTCCATCATCGGTCACAATGATATGCAGTTGCCCGGCTTGGTGGCGCGCCTCCAGGGATAGTAATCCTTCCGGATTCTTGCCCGCCGCCTGCCGTTCCGCAGGGGTTTCCAAGCCATGGTCCAGCGCGTTGCGCAGAAGGTGCGTCAGTGGCGCCTCCAGTTTTTCAAGGATTTCGCGATCCACACCCGTGGCCTGGCCGCGTATCTCGAATTTTACTTTTTTATTCAACTGGCGCGCCAGGTCCCGAACCATGCGCGGGAAACCCTGTACGCCATCGGCAAATGGGCGCATGCGGCTGATCAGGCCTTCCCGGTAAAGTCGCTCGGCCAAGTCCGAGGACTGCTGGGCAAAGAAGTCAAATTCTTCCAGGTGCTTGGCGGTGGTTTGACGACAGGCATCCAGTTTATGGCGCAGGTCGGCGATCTGTTCTGTCGCGCGGCTGTCCCGCCGGCCTTTATGCCTTGTCATGCATGCTTGTTCTAACAGGCGTGCCAGTTCGTTCTGTCGTTTTTTAAGCGCCTGTAATCCGGCGGCAAACGGCTCAAACCAGCGCGTCTGTACCATGTATTCGCCCATCATGCCGAGCATACGATTCAGGTTGTCGGCTGAGACCCGCACGGCGCGCTCCTTGTCCTCCGTGCCGGACGCTGGCGCCTGCCTCGCAATATGTGTCGCCGTCTCGGTGGTCACCGATGTTTCCACCTGCGGCTTGGCTGCCGTGAACTTGGGTTGCTGAACGAGGTTTGAATTACCGTCCGACGCGGCGGTCTTTGCCCCTGGCGCGATTTGGCCGGAACGGATAGCCGCCAACCGCCCCACCAGTTCATCGATGGCCGTTTGATGCGCAGCTTGCCAGGCGGCGGATTCCGTTTCCGGTATGCCGGCAATTGTTGTCAACATATCCACACCACGCAACAGGCCATCTACCGCTTCTGGTTGAATGATGATCTCGTTTTTTTGGGCGGCCACGAAACAATCTTCCAGTGCGTGGGCGACTTTGACGGCGGGATTGAGGTTGACAATGCGCGCCGCACCCTTCAGTGAATGGGCCGCGCGCATCATGGCCGCCAACCTTTGTGTATTGCCGGGATCCTGTTCAAGGGCCAGCAGGTTCTCGTTAAGAATTGCTGTCTGGGCTTCGGTCTCCTGCCGGAACAAATCCAGCATGGAAAAAGAACTTAAATCCTGTCCGCCTGGTGTTGTCATGCTAACCTGTTGCTTAATTTTATGTTAAGGCCGCCATAAGTCCAAAATCAGCTTTAATTATATCGCGTACTTGGGCGATCAAATTGGGGCATAACATTTCCGTGCCGGGCCCCATGTTTTCGGTTCGCATTTTTCGTCTTCTCCCAATTAATTCGCGCCAGTCAGGCCAATTCTTTAGCCAGTGCGTGAAAGATCAGTTCGTCATCGAGCAGTCCAATCTTGCGTCCATCGGCGGTAAGCATGCCGCTGCTGAACTGTGGAACCGCATGGGCCACGGTCGCCGGGATTGCCCGGACGTTGTCCCGATGAAACCGGTGCAAGCCCATGATTTCGTCCACGGGAAACACCATGGTAGATCGATCCTTGCGGGCCACCAACAGGCGCGGCTGAACCTTGGGCGCCGGTTCCAGTCCCAGTAAATTGGCCAACGAAAAACATAACTGCAGTTCGCCGCGCACACTGGTCAGGCCCATGAAAATCCGGCCGGAGCGATGCGGTACTTGCCGGATGGGGCGCATGGGTACAATTTCCGCGCAAACGCGCGCGTTGAGCGCCAACCATTCCGCTCCGATTCGGAAAACAAAAGTTGTATCGGTGAACCCATCTTCGGGATCCTTGGCCTGTGCCAGGAATTGAGTCCATTCCTTGATATAGCCGGCGGGTGGTGTGCGGTTCAGCAGGGCATGTGCGCCCTCTTTGAACTTCGGACAGTTCCGGCAGTGAATGTGCCGGCGCAATTCCGGGCAGGACTTGTTGCCCTGGACACCAATTCGATTCCAGCAATCCTGAATGGCGGCTACGCTCATGTTGTCACCTTGGTTTGGCCCAGGACGCGTTCAGCGCGCTGGCGCAAGCGCTCGGCACCGGCTTCGTCACCGCGTCGGGCCTTGAGCAGCGAGAGATGCATCAAAGCCTCATAGTAATTCGCGTCGAGGTACAGTGCCCGGTTTAGACATTCTTCCGCTGCGTTAACTTGCCCGGTCGCGGTTTCGATTATGCCCATTAGAAAATGCGCTTCCACCAGCCGGGGGTTTGTCTTCAGCAATTCCCGACAGCTTGCGGCGGCTTCGTCCAATCGCCCCTGGTCCGCGAGGGCCCGAACAAGTTCCAGTCGGGTGGCGGCGGCCGGCGCCGGAAAATGGATTTCAGCCGCGCCGGGATTATCCTGAATTCTCGCCGGGCTGGTCGTGGTGGGGAGAATTTTTGTTATGGCCTCGGCGGGTAACGCTTTTGTGGGCGCTACTTGTTCCGATCCGTTTCCATCGGTGCCGTCCACGGTTGATTGATTTGGCCACCGTGCTTTCATTTTGGAACGTATGTTCGTTTTGCAATAGGCAAAAGCGCCGCGGTGACTGACCGGCGCGTAAAGGTCGGCCAGCAGGGGCATCATTTCGGCATGGCCAACAAACAACAGGCCTTCGGGCTTCAACAGCCGATCGAGCGTGGTGATTATCTGCGCGCGCGCCGCAGTGTGCTGGTAAATAAGCAGATTACGGCAGAAAATGATATCGTAGGTTTGTCGCGTGGTTGATCCCGGAGGGCCCATAATATTGCCATGAATGAACCGGATTCCGGCGCGCGCCTCGGGGTTGACAATTCTGGTTGTGCCGTCGGTCTTGAAATAACGTGCGCAATTCGCCAGCAACCCGCTCCGGAAGGAATTTGG
>CAYYBV010000050.1:251-786 GCA_964469675.1 uncultured Verrucomicrobiota bacterium | reverse complement strand
GATGCCTTCCTGGGCCTTGCGCAAAGAAGCCGGATTGATATCCATGGCGTCAATCTGGTAGCGAACTGGCGGCAGGCCCGCCTCCTGAAGTGTCATGGCAATGGAATATGGCTCCTCCCCGGAGGAGCAGGGAATGCTCAATATCTGCAAACGCGCATGGGGATTTGTGGCCAGCCATACGGTTTTGACATACTGGGCCAGAAAAACAAACGGCTCGCGATCGCGAAAAAACCAGGTTTCCGGGACAATGATTATTTCGATCAGCGCCGATAACTCGGCGGGTGTCGTTTTCAAGCATTCCAAGTAATCACTTTCCTTTGTCAGGCGACATGCGTCCATGCGTAATTTTACGGCGTTGGCCACGGTTTGTTGGCCCAGGGTGCATGTATTCAGTCCAATTACCCGCTCCAGCCATTGTTCAATAGTTTTTGCCGTCATGATGCAGTTTTCTCCTGCTCCGCAAACAGCATTTGTTCCAGTTCCTTCGGCACCAATTGGTTCACCATGACCCGCTGCATAAATCCGG
This sequence comes from uncultured Verrucomicrobiota bacterium, assembly GCA_964469675.1. Taxonomy (GTDB): domain Bacteria; phylum Verrucomicrobiota; class Kiritimatiellia; order JAAZAB01; family JAAZAB01; genus VSJD01. The sequence continues at coordinate 260 of CAYYBV010000050.1, read as the reverse complement.
TGCCATGAA
>CAYYBV010000050.1:0-219 GCA_964469675.1 uncultured Verrucomicrobiota bacterium | reverse complement strand
TATTCTGGCTGAAATCAGCTTCAGACCGTTTTACGGTGTCTGTCGCAGTTTCAGCTAAAAGTCCAATGATACGCTGTTGGCCGTTTCCTCCGGTATAGGAAGTTATAATTATCCGGGTGCTCAGGTATAAATTGCAGGCCGCGTTACCAATCAGGCGGCCAAAATCCACAACCGGCACACCGGTCCCGCGATAATTAGCCAGGCCAGCTATATAAGCGG
>CAYYBV010000049.1:0-11230 GCA_964469675.1 uncultured Verrucomicrobiota bacterium | reverse complement strand
GGTTGCGGACATCGCCCGCGTCAGTGACGAGCGGACAAGGCCAGGTTAGCGGGGCATCTGCACCGCCGACATTACTGTGCCCGGTTATCACCAACGAAAATCAATGGTCCGCAATAGTGCCGCCGCCAAGAACGAGGTCATCCTGGTAAAAAACAACCGCTTGACCGGGGGCGACGGCCATCTGAGGCTGATCGAAAACCACCGTGACCGAGTGTCCCGCATGGTCTGCGGGCGTAACAATGGCATCGGCTTCCTTATGTTGCTGGCGAATTTTGGCCTTGACCCTTATCGGCGCCGATAGGGCATCGAAGGCAATCCAATTCATTCCTCCGGCCCGCAAGCGGTCGCTAAAAAGATCAGCATATGGCCCAACCGTAATTTTGTTGCCGGGGCCATCAATGTGCATGACATACAACGGATCCTTTTTGCCGCCCAGCCCCACCCCTTTCCGCTGACCGATGGTGTAATAAATGATGCCCTTATGTTCGCCTAGCACGCGGCCGGAGCGATCCACAATCGGCCCTGGACGGATCGTTGCATCCCTGAATAACGCATCATAGTGCTTACATTCAATAAAATCCTGGCTTTCCGGTCGCGTGGCAAGATGTGCCAGGCCCTGCGCGCGCGCTAATGTTTTAACTTCCGTTTTTTTAAACGCCCCCAGCGGAAAAATGAGATTACGCAACTGTTCCTGGGTCAGGTGGTACAGAAAATACGACTGGTCCTTGGCAGTGTCGGCCCCGCGCCGCAACAAATAGCGCGCGTGGTCGGTGGCACGCTCAACCCGCACGTAATGCCCGGTGGCAAAACGATCAAATCCCAGTCCGGCCGCCCGGGCCTTATCTAACAGCAAGCCAAACTTAAGCTTCCAATTACACATGACACAGGGATTGGGTGTGCGGCCGGCCAGATATTCACGGCGAAAATAATCCAGCACCCATTGCCGGTATTCCACCGCCAGCGGCACGACAACATGCCGGATACCCAGTTGGCTGGCCAGCGCGCTGATTTCTTCCAGATCCTGCGCTTCGCCCGGGCCGTAACATCCGGAGCGGCGTTCCCCGGCGGGGAAGTCAAGAGAACCATCCCAGATTTGCATCGTAACGCCAACAACGTCAAAGCCCTGGCGTTGCAACAAGCAGGCCGCCATGGTGGAATCCACACCACCGCTCATGCCGACGGCAACCGTCAGGTGTCGCCCACCAATATCAACATTTTCTTTTTCATTGGGCATTGGGCATGCCATCCGATGACGATTAATTTCGCACGAACTCTTGGACATATTTTCCCAGCTTGGCATGGCTTACCACCGGGCCATCCGGAAAATCACTTAAAGAGCGCAAATAGTCTGACACGGTCCCGGCGCTGGCCCATTGCCGGTATTCATCTGCGGCGATGACAGCCTCAGCATAGCAGGCAAATTCCATATAATGCTCCGGACGCGCCAAATCGAGCGGGGTCAAATCGTGCGTATGGAAAGCACGCACATGCAGAAGCGTTTCATTCGACGGCGCAAAGCGAAATATCTTGGTTAAATGTGGAAAAGCCGTAATAAAACCAACGCCTTCCGGCGCCATTTTACTTAGATTAGCCTCGAAAGCGACGGGGGTCAGGGACGAACGCTCCCATTCAAAACGCTCCGGTTCGTCCCGCCCGATCAAACTGAAAAAATACAGTTTGAATGCCGATTGAGAGCCCGGCAGGCACAACCAGGTTTTTTTGATCATTTTTGAATGGTACGGGCGGCACGGTGCAACCTTCATGGATTTACTCCTGTCTGCGGTTTAAGACTTTCAATAAGGCGCAGTTTTCACATCGAGACCGGTCGGTCAAGCAAAAGTCGTTAAAAATCCTGATCAAGCCTTGTTGGCGCAGGGCGGAACGGTAAAGGGCCGGGTTATGGTCCGGGCCCAGCAGGTTATGGGCCGTTTGCCGAATAATCTGGTTATCCTCCCCTGGCGGCAGATAGCGTAGAAATGCGGTGCGCAGGACTTGCGGATGTCCCAATGCCGCGAGCAAAGGCACCAATACGTTTGTAATTATGGCCGCAATGCGACCGGTACCAACAAGAGCGGTCAGCGCCGATTGGCGCTTGCCGGCAAAAGTCAACCGGCGTTGCCAGTAGGTGTCGGTTGCCGACTGAAAAAAGGACGTTACTTGCCGAAAATACTTTTCGGCGGAGGTTGTATCAAACTCCATCAGCAAGCGAGCCGGATCGCCGGTGTGGGTGAACAGAATGGCGGCGAGCATCAGACGGCGCTGGGGATGGTTTTGCGGACGCAAACCACTAAGATTCCAGACTTTTCGGCGTAGGATCAGCGTATTCCAGTCGGCCTGATATTTCCACCAATACCCCCATAATTTACGGACAAAAACACGGGTTTCCGCGTCCCACCGCGAGGTGGTTTGCGCCGGCAGAAGTCCGGCCACCCCCATCAGGAGCGCATAAGCTTTCAGGTGGTCGTGCCCGGATTCCTTGCGCAACGTTTCCAAGGGCAAACGCCCGGATAGGCACCGGAATGGGACACCATTATTTTTATATCCCAGGGCGGTCATAATTTCCGCATACAGGACTTGACCGGGTGACGTAACCAAGCAAGCGTTTGCCATCCGCGCGGCCTTGTCTCGTAAACGTTCTTGTCCCGCTGACTCAAGCAGGCCGACCACATTATCGGCAGGCCATGTCTGCAATGCCCGCATACAGGGTGTAACCGGTCCGCGGACGATGTAGGGATAGGCAGCGACGTCGAGACTTTCAAACGAAAAAAAAGGATTGGCCGCCAAGGCGGCTTTCAATGGAATCTGGATAATACCACCCGTGGTTCCGGCGCCCCGATCCCGAATGCGCGGGAGGCCGGGCGAGGTTGACCTCGCGGCACTGGAGAAGTAAGTCACATGCGCGACGACGTTTGCATAAGCCGGGTTCCGGGCATGGCCGTGCCTGCGCCAATCTGCAGGGTGGACATGAATTTCGACGTCACCTGCCAGACGGCGCCGGTCAGGGCCCACATATAGGACAGCATCCCGAAAATCAGGCCCGGCTTCCAGATTCCATTGGCCGGGATGCTCGACCATGACCACTTCGCCTTGCTCGGTTTGCAAAACACTGGGACGCAGGGCATTGTCAAACCACACGCATTGCAGGTGGCGTTCGGTACACGGCAATGTTATTGGGCCAATCATGCTGCACGAGGTGGCCGCCCGTTTGCTTTTCCCGGCAGTCGGGGCCGTTGCCAAGCGATCATCCCTGACCACATTGAATATGGAATCAAATTTTGATTTAGAAATCATTAATGACTTTGTCCACAGCCTACGCTTTAACAGTATAGCCCGTTTTTAGAATTGATCAACAGGATGGATGGCGGTAGACTAAATCGCAACGTAGTAAAATTCTGGTCGTTATTGGGTGGTTCTGGTTGCCTGCCCTAATTTGTCATGATTAAAGTGGAACACTTAACCAAGCAGTTTGCCTCGGCAAAAGCTGTGGACGATATTTCGTTCGAAGTCTTGCACGGCGAGGTCGTTGGTATTCTTGGACCGAACGGCGCCGGCAAAACGACACTAATGCGACTGCTGGCCACCTATCTGTCGCCGACGCAAGGGCGGGTATTCATTGACGGATTGGACGTTTTTTTGCATTCCCTGGAAGCGCGGCGGCAAATTGGCTACCTGCCGGAAAATGCGCCACTCTACCCGGAAATGCGCGTGGACGAATATCTCTCTTTCCGGGCCAAGCTTAAAGGCATACCGCGCCGAAAGCGCCGCGAGCGCATGACGGAAGTAAAATCCCTGTGTGGACTCAAGGACATGGATCGGCGCATCATCGGCCAGCTTTCAAAAGGTTATGGCCGGCGCCTTGCGCTGGCGGACAGCTTGATTCATAACCCCGAGCTGCTGATCCTGGATGAACCGATGGTTGGACTGGACCCGAACCAGATACGCGCCATGCGCGAGTTAATCGGCACACTGGGACGGCGCTTTACCGTCGTGCTGGCAACCCATTCGCTCGTTGAGGCGGCAGCTATTTGCCAGCGAGTATTTATCATGCATCACGGGCGCATCGTAGCATCCGATTCGCCCGAGCACCTAGCTGGACAATTACAAGGCAATGCCAGCGTGGTGGCTGAGATTGCCGGAATGCCGGATAAAGTTGCAGAAAAGCTCCGCGGCGTAAGCGGGGTTTTGAGGGTTCAGATCGCAGGGGCCGCGACCGGATTTGCGGACAACGGGGAGACCACATGGCACCGCTATAAGCTCGAGTGCCAGAGCGACACAGATATACGTCCAGCGGTGGCTGGGATTATCGCGGCGCAGGGATGGCCGCTGCGAGAATTGAGCGTGGAGCTATTTGAACTGGAAGACGTCTTTGTAAAATTAACCGCATCCGGCAGCCGGCAATCACCCCCAGGCACACACGGCGCCACCAAAGGCAGGTAAAACGTGTCTAATATTATAACCCTGTTAAAAAGGCAATTACGGGCATATTTTCATACTTCCATGGCCTACGTGGTGATGACAGCATTTCTGGTGGCGGCGGGGTTAAGTTTCTGCCGTCCGCTCAGCCGAAACCTGGGCGGACAACTCGGCATCGGGGAACTCCTGTTTGGCGCACCCTATTTCTGGGTGACAGTACTGGCAACCATCGCGCTTATCAGCATGCCATTATTTGCCGAAGAGCGGCGCACCGGAACATTGGAAATGCTTCTGACTGCGCCCGTGACGGATCTACAGGTCGTCCTTGGTAAATATGCCGGCGCACTCCTGATGTTCATGATTACAACCCTGCCCACAATAACATATTTTATCATACTGCAGGCCGTGGCTGTCGGCATGACAACCATGGCATGGGCGCCAATCTTGACCGGCTACCTGATTCTGTGGCTCATCGGTGGTTGCTTCATTGCTATCGGCATGTTCGTTTCTTCACTAACACACAGCCAGGTCGTGGCCGCCGTGGGCTGTTTCCTGGCGGTCAGTATCCTGTTTTTTCTGGACACGCTGCGCTTGGTTCTCCCCGGCGATGCAATGCAGGCGGCACTGGCATACCTGGCAAGCACCCGGCACGTTCAGGACTTTGCACAAGGCATTGTGGACACACGGCCCATCGTGCTTTATCTTTCATTGACCATGTTTTTTATATTTGCCACGGTCAAGGTGATCGAAGTAAGACAGTGGAAATAATCATGCAACAAAGGATGATATTCAAGCGCTGGCTAACGGGGTTGAACGTATGGGTCACGCTCGCTCTTGTGGCGCTCATGGTGGGCATGGCGAATTATCTTGCCAGCCATCATCCGTTGCGTTTTGACGCCAGCCGCGCCCGGCATTACGCCCTGACTGCGCAAACCAGGAGCCTGCTTGGACATCTGCCGATGGATATTCGGATCATTGTCTTTATGAGCGGCGAAAAGGATATCTATCGCCATGTGCAAAGCTTACTCCGGGAATATGCATATGTGTCCCCCCGTCTGCATATCGAGTATGTCGATCCGCATCGCGACATGGTCCGCAGCAAGGAACTGGCCTTAAAATATGATCTGCGCGCACCGGATGTGATCGTACTTGACGCGGGGGGCATGCACCGAATCGTGCCGCTAATCGATCTGGCCGAATACGATTATAAACCAACGCTCGCCGGCAGAGCTAAGGTTCTGCGCCGCTTCTGTGGCGAGCAAACACTTTCGACCGCACTCCAGGGACTTTTGCAGACGCAAAAGCCAAAAATCTATTTTCTTACGGGCCACGGCGAACGGCAGGTGGACAATTTTGATCCTTATACGGGTTACTCCATTATCGCCCGGAACATTGAAAAGAACAACGTAGATGTTCAAACACTGAATTTCAGCGGGGTCAGCGCTGTGCCCGCTGATTGCGACGTGCTTGTCATCGCGGGACCAACCAGGCGGCTGACGCATCCGGAAGTTGAAATGATCACGGCTTACTTGAATGATTATGGCCGACTGTTGCTGCTGGCAGACCCTGGCCAAAATTGCGGGCTGGATGAAATGCTCGCGCGCTGGAGTGTGCGCCTGGGATCGGATCGTGTGGTAAGTTCTTCCGCGGCCGGCCAGCAATTGTTGATCACATCTTACGGGGAACATCCCATTACCGCACAGTTAAAAAATGTAACCACTATTTTCACAATGCCCCGGTCGGTACAACCGCTCGTGGGGACCAACAGCGCGGCGGACAAGCCACGTGTCACCATCCTGGCCTCGAGCAGTGAGCAGGGTTGGGCGGAACTTTCCGTCAACCAGAACCCTCCAAAATTTGACCCCGAAGTTGATTTGGCCGGGCCGATACCGGTGGCAACCGCCATTGAAAAAGGGCCATTGACCAGCATAAAAGTGGAGCTCAAGTCGACGCGGCTGGTAATCATTGGCGACTCGGTACTGGTTGCAAACGGCGCCTTACTGGGCGGCTATAATGACGATTTCTTCATGCATGCCTTGAACTGGTTGCTGGAACGAAAGGAGACGCTCAATATCACGTCCCGCGAACCGGCAATAATTCAAGTGGCCCTGGACCGCGCCCATTTGCACCGGCTTTCGGCGCTGGTAATGCTGGGGCTGCCGGGGCTGACGGTTCTGCTGGGAATTATGAACTGGGTCCGACGCCATAAATAGACAGGTGATGAATTGATGCATGGCCGAACTACATTTTTCCTGCTGTCCCTGTCGGTGCTCATGGGCGCATTCATTGCCATTGTGGAATGGGGCGGAAAAGATGACGAATGTCAGAATCAACCGAATCCGCGCCTTCTGGATATTGAACCGGAGCACGTCATTTTCTGGTCTTTTTCACGGGGCACCCTGTCGGTAGTATGCGTTAATGAGCAAGGCCAGTGGCTAATTAACAAACCGATAGCGGCACGCGCCAATAGCCTCAAGCTCAATCACATGCTGGCCGTGATGGCTAAATTGCCACGCAAAGAAATTGTGACGGCCGCCCAACGCGCAAGCCGTTCACTCTCCTTGAATGATTACGGACTGGGCGCGCCCCTGGCCCACATTGTCATAGGCAATGCGGAGCATCGTTATACGCTCGCCATCGGCGGACTCTCACCAATGAAAGATTCTATCTATGTACAGGTGGATAAATCGGAAGATGTTATTGCCACCTCGACCAACTTGCTGGACATCATGCCGCGCGCGGTGGCCGATCTCCGCGACCCCCACCTGCTGGCTGGCGCGCCCGCCGATGTAAAAGGGCTTGCAATCAAAAGCCTGGGTGGCCCACTAATCGAGATAATCCGGGAAGGCACAGAATGGATCATTCACAAACCAATCACGGCCCGCGCCGACTGGTTTAAGCTTTCCGGACTTTTGGAACAGATTTTTGATCTCCAGGCTCAACAATTCGTGGCTGAACGCATAGCCGATCCGGTTATCTATGGATTGCATGAAGATGAGGCGATTCTGCAGTTAAACATCTGGAATGATGAGGCCAAGAAAGGAATTAAGTTGCATTTCGGAAACCGAACCAAAGAAAACAGTGATTTAATCTATGCCGCTTACCGCGGCACCGGATCGGTGTTCGCCGTACGGCAAGACAAGATCGAAGCCTTGAAACTTGGCGTCAGCGATCTCCGTGATTCCCGAATCTATTTCATGGCGCCATCGTCCATCGGCTGGATCAGGATCGAAGAAGGCGAAAAGGTTTTGCAACTCAAGAAGAGCGCGGCCGGACTCTGGCAGGTGACGGAGCCCACCCAATGGAAAGCAGACCTGCGCATTGTGGAAGATTTGATTAACCGCCTGAATGCCTTGCGTATCGAGGGTTTTCTGGGTGACACTAATCTCGCGGCCCTGGGTTTGGATCCGCCTGCCCGTATCATTCGCATGGCTAATTCCGCGCCGGCCCCGGATACCACCACGCAAAACGTAGCTGACGCAACGTCCCCCGCGCCCAGAACGGCAGGCATACTGCCGGCCTCCGGCCGGATACTGGCAATGAGTCGGCCATTGCCGGGCAGGGAATATATTTATGCCAAGTTTACAGACGATAACCAGATTTACAAGCTCTCGATGACAGCGGCCACCACCTTGGCGCTCGATCCAATTGCCTATCGCGACAGCTTGGTGCTGGCCTTGGAACCAACGGCGGTTACAAAGATAATCCTACATAAAAATAATATTATGCAGACCGTGACACGCGAGGCGACTGGGCCATGGCTCCCGGTGGCACCCTCCATTGGGACGGTGAATCTGGCAATTATTACAGCCCTGCTGGAAAAAACCGCGAACTTGCGCGCAATGCGATTTGAGCGCTCCGAGCACAGCGATCTCGGTATTTACGGGCTGAAAGAACCGCGCGCGTCTTTAACATTCACCTTGAGCGGCCAGGAAGGTATACAAAAAACGCTCGTTTTAGGCGAAGTTTCGGAAGATCCGGGCGTATACGGCATGATTCAAGGCCAGGATGCGGTATTCATCCTTCCAAAAGCGACGGCGGACCAACTTCTGCGGGATATTATTACACGGTGAAAACATGATATTGCGCGCAATCAAGTACAGCGCTTTTGTTGTTTTTATCGTGGCACTCGTGACCGTGTTATATTTGAGCCTTATCGGCCTGCCAGATATGTTCGCCCGCAAAATCGAAAAACGACTGCAATTCAGCGACCTGGTAGTCACACTGGCCAAAGTAAAGCTGGGAATCTTCGAGGGCATTATCGCAACACATGTCCGTTGTTATCGCAAAGGCGATATTGGCGTGCCCCTGCTCGAGGCTGAAAAAATCGTTTTGCGACTCAATCCCTCGGCTTGGTTAAAGGGCCAAAGTGGTGTGTCCGGAGCACTAATTAAGAACGGGGTAGCTTCCATTCCGATTCAAAGCACGCTGTCAAACGGCGCCGCGCCCCTGGTGGAATGGTTTAACTTCCAAGTATTGTTTGCACGGATCGCCTGGGATCAAACAGCCACACGACTGCGCGTGGAGGAATGTGCTGCCCGCATGCCAGGCATTAAGCTGACTGGACGCGGCGAACTGATCATGCCTCGCACAAACAGCATGCCATATGAACCGAGACCGACCGGTGAAGAAAAAAAGCATGAAGTCCGTCTGTTTAAGCTGCTGAATGCATGGAGCCAATACGGGTTGGGCACGAACGGCAGTGGCGTCGTAAATGTGGATGTAACCACCTTCCTTAATTCCGCCGACATGAATACGTTAAGCATGCAGGTTTGTGCGGATGCGCGGCATACCTGTTTAAAAAATACAACGCTCGGCGCCTGGCGTCTCACCTTAAGCATGCAAGGCGCCAGCGGCGCAGGCGTTTTGGATTTGACCGACGCTAATATAGGTGGCACCCCTGTGGCAAAATGCAACGGTCGGTTTCGATTTGACGAGCAGGGGATCACTCTCCAGACACTGGATGCCACCATAGGCAAAAATTACTGGAGTGGAGCGCTGCATCTCTCTGGCGTATATGATTGGAAAACCAGACAATGCCGGGGGGCAATTATACACACATTTAATCCTAACGCCTTATTACCCATGCTGTATGCATGGAATGTACCCCAGGCCTTCGTAATTGAGTGGTTTCAGTTTGGCGACCAACCACCGACGGGAAAATCCAGTTTTAATTTTACAATAGGGACGAATTGGCTTTTCCACTTAAATGGTCGCGCCCAGGGGGACAACTGCCAATACAACGGGGTTACCAACCTGCTGATGAAATCAGATGTGATCATGGACTTTACCGCCACCAATGCCTGGCTGGTGCTCTCCCCCCTGCTGGCAGTACGCGAGGAAGGAACCGTTCAGGGCAGCACGCGCCTTGATTTTATGCAGGAGACCATTGGCTTTAACGGCCTATCCACGGCCGACCCGCAGGCAGTCGCCAAGATGCTCGCCACGTTTATTGAAAACATAGTGAGCCAATTCCGGTTTGAAGGACCGACCAAAGTAGCGGCCTGGGGAACGGCTGGCTACACAACGGCCATGCACAACGACATGGACATCGAGGTCGATGCCCAACGCGCCGGGTGGAACAAATTGATCATGGACCGCTGTTCATTGAGCTTGCGCGTGATACAAGACACCGTGTATATCAACGATCTGCAGGCCGACTTTTGCCGCGGGCTTGTTCAAGGGTCCGGCGTGGTCTACCCCGTTTTAAACACAACCAATATGCGCTACCAACTCCAGGGCAATGCGCGCGAAATTAATTTTCAGATGCTGACGCGCAGCTTGACCGGTCAAGCGGTGGACCAATACCACGGCTATCTATCGGGGCAGCTGGAGCTTGAAGGCTTCCTGAACGATTCCGGCGGCCAAACGGCCGTTGGCAAGGGCCGGATCGAGATTGGCGCCGGTCGCCTTTTCCAGTTTCCGTTGTTCGGCGGACTGTCTGAATTCCTTGGGCGGATTATACCGGGACTTAGCATGATCGTGCGCCAAACGGACGCACGGGCCTCTTTTGTAATCAAGGACGGCAAGATCCATTCGGACGACATTGTAATCGAAGGCGAGGTCATCACGCTTACTTGCGCGGGTGACTACTATTTAAACGGCGAGCTGAACTTTGCCGTGCAGGTCAAATTGCTCAAACAAAACACACTGCTGGGCGGCATCCTCCAAATCGCCATGATGCCGGTTACCAAAATGCTGGAATTCCGTCTTACGGGCACACTTCAAGACCCCCATTGGCGCCCAGCCTATTTGCCCAAAGAAATGTTTTTGATCTTTGACTGATTATTGCGTTGTGGCCTACCAACAAGCACATAATGCCTGCAAACCAGCCCGGGAGTGACAACCACCCGCCGTCCGCCAGCCGTTCAATGCCCGGCACCGGCAAGCGCTTCCAGCATGAGGTCATTTAACACCCGGATAACAACGCGGCCGACGATCCCCAGGCTTTCGGCGCTCAACTTGTCGAGGGAGTCCTGCGCTGTGTGCCAATAATCGTTGCGACCGGGCTTCGAGCCATATTCGAAATCAATCAGATCAATGGTCGGCAGGCCGGCTTCCAGAAACGGCTGATGATCGTCAAGCAGGGCACCGGTCATAAGCGTGAATTTATCGCGCACTTTTTCTGCCGCTGCCGCACGAAATACCCGGGCGACCAAGTCGGATGTGCTGTTACGTGGAATTGTAACCTTTAAATTCTTATCGCCAATCATATCGAGGATAATCACGGCACGGACCTGATCGGCGCGACGACTTAAACATAACGCCCGCGCCGCATGCCGACTGCCGTGCAATCCATCGCCCGCACTATAATCAT
>CAYYBV010000048.1:0-11312 GCA_964469675.1 uncultured Verrucomicrobiota bacterium | reverse complement strand
GATCCGGCCTCGGTGGAATTCTGTTTCAAGACCGGTCTGACCTATGTGAGTTGCAGCCCGTTCCGCGTACCGATTGCGCGGCTGGCGGCGGCCCAGTCAGCACTCAAAGCCAAGGCTAAGAAGAAATAAACACCATAAACGCCGCGCCGGAAGCAAACTTTCCGGCGCGGCGTTTATTTTATCCCCAGCAGCCTGTCCACCGCTACCAAGCCCGCCATTACCGCTTACAGTTGGGCCATAAACTGAAATGCCCTATCTTGGAAGCCGGGCAGTCCTTCGTGACCAAAGTCAGGGTAAAGGACAATGGTTTTGGGCGAACGTATCTTATTGTAGGCGGCAAACTGGGTGGAGGGCGGGCAAATAGTATCCATGAGCCCCGTAGCCATCAGCACACGGGCCCGGATGCGCGGCGCCAGATGCTGGACATCAATATAGCCCAGCCGGTAAAATATGTCCGCCTCCCGTTCGTGCCGGGGATCGAACTGGCGAAAATAGAGTTGCAGCTCCTCGTAGGCTTTTTGGGCCAAGTCCATCTCCCAAGTTCGCCGGTAGTCGCTTAAGAAGGGATAGATCGGCACGGCACGGCGGATGCGCGGCTCCAGCGCGGCACAGGCCAACGTCAACCCCCCACCCTGTGAACCACCCATGGCTCCGACGCGATTGGCATCCACTTCCGGAAGGCCCATGACAATCCGTGCCAGCTGGGCCGTGTCCAGAAATATTTGACGGAACAGCAGTTGATCTGGCCCATCAGCCAATCCACGGATAATATGACCTCGCAACGTGTTGCCCATGACACCGCCGACGTCCTCGGATTTCCCGCCCTGCCCGCGACAATCAATGGCCGCCACGGAAAATCCCAAGGCGGCATAATTCAGCTTGTCAGCCCAGTCGCCGGAGCTTCCGCTATAGCCGTGAAACTGCAGAACGGCGGGATGCGGCCGAGGGCAACGCCGGGGCCGGATGTATTTGGCATGAATCCGAGCTTTGCGCACTCCGGTAAAATAGAGATCAAAACATTCTGCGACTGCCGTCTGAAAATCGCTTTTGACCAGCTTGACCTGTGGGTCCACAGCGCGCATTTCTTTCAGAGCCCGACCCCAGTAACGATCAAAATCGGCTGGTTTCGGGTTTTTGCCCCGGTAGCGCCTTAATTTCGCCAGCGGCAGATCAATCAGCGGCATAACCTGATCCTTCTTTGTATAGAATACACCCCAAACAAGATTGCATGGTTTCAGCCTAAGCAAAACACATGACAAAGTCAACAAGTCGCACCACGTGTTTTGAACCGGAACGACGCCGCGCCTGTTGTCGTTTCTTCGCCGTATTATCATTGACAATCAACCGCGGGTTTAATTTAATGCCTCGAATTACGCTTCAGCCGGAAAAATATATTTAAAAGCCCCGATGCATTCGATTCTCCATAAGGAACAGCTTTCCGAAGACGTCGTGCTCATGCGGCTGGCCGCGCCCCTGATCGCGGAAGAACGCCGACCCGGTCAGTTTGTAATCGTCCAGCTTGACAGTAACTACGGCGAACGCATCCCGCTGACCATCGCCGATGCCGACACCAAGGAAGGGTCAATCACCATCATTTTCCAGGTCGTCGGCTTCACCACCCGGCGCCTGGCCGCCCTGCGGGAGGGCGAGGCAATTGAAAACCTGGTGGGGCCGCTCGGGCAGCCGACGCACATCGAAAAATTCGGCACGGTCGCCTGTGTCGGCGGCGGCATCGGCGTGGCACCGCTGCACCCCATTGTGCAGGGCATGAAACTGGCCGGCAACAAGGTCATAGTCATCATGGGCGCGCGCAACCAGAAGCTGTTGATCCTTGAGCAGCGGATGCGAGCGCTGGCCGACGAATTGATTATCTGCACGGATGATGGCTCCTGTGGGCGCAAGGCGCTGGTCACCGAACCCTTGAAGGAATTGTGTGGGCAGAGCCCCAAGCCGGATCTGGCCGTAGCCATCGGGCCACCCATTATGATGAAGTTTTGCGCGGAAACCACGCGCCCTTTCGGTGTCCCCACGGTCGTTTCGCTCAACACGATCATGGTGGATGGCACAGGTATGTGCGGCGGATGCCGGGTGACCGTCGGCGGCAAGACGCGCTTCGTTTGCGTGGATGGCCCGGAATTCGACGGGCACCAGGTTGATTTCGACAACATGATGAAGCGCCTGCGGGCATACAAAAAACAGGAAGACCACGCACGGGAACATTGCCGCTTGGAACAGGCGATCAAGACGAACGGCCGATGACGGCCGCGCAGGCGCCAGACCGGACACCAGACGACGGATAAAAGATGGTTTAGCATTTTATTCGGGCAGCGCGAAGCCCGATGCATCCGTGGCTCGAATTCGGTTTCCGCCGGAGGCGGACTCGAGATATTTGGTTTGCGGGCATAGCTCGCATTGGAAAACACTCTTATACACAGCAACCATGAACGCTCATCCGACAAAGGAACAGTTGGCCGCTGAGGCTGCGCAACGTCTGCGGGAAATCGAGGCACGGCCTGAACCGCTCAAACCCAAAGACCGCCTGAAGATTCCTGTGCAGGCCATGCCGTCGCAGGATCCGGCTGTGCGCCGGAGCAATATCGAGGAAGTGGCCTGTGGTTATTCGCCGGAGCAGGCACGCCTGGAAGCCTTGCGATGTTTACAGTGTAAGAATGCGCCTTGCATCAATGGTTGCCCGGTACGGATTAATATTCCAGCTTTCGTGGGCGCGCTGGCCGAAGGCCATGTCAAACAGGCCATTGATATCATCAAGCTAAACAGTTTGCTGCCCTCGGTTTGCGGGAGAGTCTGCCCCCAGGAAGTGCAATGCCAGGCGCCCTGCACGGTTGGCCGCACGCTCAAAGACGTTGGTCAGGCCGTATCAATTGGACGTTTGGAGCGCTTTGCGGCCGACTGGGAACGCGCGCAGGGCACCGCCGATATTCCGCCGGTCAAGCCACCCACGGGCAAAAAAGTGGCCGTGATCGGGAGCGGTCCAGCCGGTATCACCGTGGCCGCTGACGTGCGGCGTGAAGGTCACGCCGTCACGCTCTTCGAAGCCTTTCACAAACCCGGCGGCGTCATGGTATATGGTATCCCCGAATTCCGGCTGCCCAAGCTTATCGTGCAAAAGGAAATCGACACGCTCACAACCATGGGCGTCAAGCTGGTAACCAATTTCGTGGTCGGACGCACACGCACACTGCAGGATTTAATGGACAAAGATGGGTTTGACGCCGTTTTCATCGGCACCGGCGCAGGCCTGCCGAAGTTCATGAACATCGAGGGCGAAAACCTGGTCGGGGTGTTCTCGGCTAACGAATACCTTACCCGCGCCACCCTGATGCGGGCTTATGATTTTGCTCACGCCCAGACACCCATCTTCCATTCGCACCGCGTGGCTGTTCTTGGTGGCGGCAACGTGGCCATGGATTCAGCGCGCATGGCAGTGCGCCTGGGTGCGGCCAAAGTGCATCTGGTCTATCGGCGCACAGAGGTGGAAATGCCCGCGCGGGTGGAGGAAGTGGCCCACGCCAAGGAAGAGGGAATTGTGTTCCATCTGCTCCAGAATGCCAAGCGCATCCTGGGTAATGAACAGGGCTGTGTCACCGGCATGGAATGCCTGAAATACCAGCTCGGCGAACCCGACGCCTCGGGACGGCGCCGACCGGTGGAAATTAACGGCAGCGAGTTTATCATGCCGGTGGATACCGTGATCGTGGCCATCGGCAACGAATCCAATCCCTTGATTAAGCAGACTACCGGCGGACTGGAAACGGATAAGTGGGGCCACATCATCGTGGACGCCAGTGGCAAGACATCATTGGAACGCGTCTATGCCGGCGGTGACATCGTATTGGGGGCCGCCACGGTTATCCTGGCCATGGGCGAAGGCCGCCGCGCCGCGGCTTCCATAAACCAGTTCTTGGCCAACAAATAATTGGGCATTGTACGCTTCAAAGCCGGTTACCTCCGCTGACCGTCTTGCGGAATAGTATAGTCGAGGGAAAGCATGCCGAATGCCATGCATAACGTAACGTTACTGCGCTGCGAACATCTCGAAAACCCACTGGGACTGGACGAAAACCGTCCGCGGCTTTCCTGGCAAATCACTGATCCCCGTCCCGGCGCGCGACAAACCGCATACCAAATTATCGCGGCCAGCCGGCCGGATTTTTTGGGACGCAAACCGGATTTGTGGGACAGCGGCAAAGTGAACGACGACCAATGCTTGGATATAACCTGGCAGGGACGCACGCTAAAATCACGGCAGCGCGTTTTCTGGTGTGTCCGTGTCTGGGACAACCAAAACACGGTATCGGCCTGGAGCGAAACGGCCACATTCGAAATCGGCCTGCGCGCGCCGACAGAGTGGCAAGCGCAATGGATCGGTCGGCCGCTGGAAAGCAAAGACGCCAGTCAACCGTGTCCCTTCCTGCGCCGGCAATTTGAACTGGTAAAAACCGTTGCCCAGGCCCGTCTTTTCGTATCGGCACGCGGGCTGTTCGAGATTCAGCTTAACGGTCGGCGCGTCGGCCATGATTATTTTACGCCGGGCTGGACCGACTATAACAAGCGCATTCAATACCTGGTCTATGATGTCACCGGCCAGCTCCAACCTGGCATCAACACGGCAGGTGCCATCCTGGCGGACGGCTGGTATGCCGGCTATCTGGGCTGGACTAAAAGCCGCTTTCTGTACGGCGACCAGTTAACCCTGCTGTTCCAGCTGGAGATTGAACATACTGATGGGACGCGCGTAATGATCACCAGTGGGCCGGAATGGAAAACAGCTTACGGGCCATTATTGCAATCGGATATCTACAACGGCGAGACCTACGATGCCCGCCGTGAGATGCCGGGGTGGTCCGCGCCGGGTTTCGACGACAAGGCCTGGCAGATGGCCAGGTGCTTTCCCCCACCCAAAGCCGTCCTGGTAGGCTGCTGCTCCCGACCTGTCCGCCGCCAGGAAGAACTCCCCGCGCAGGCTCTGGCCGAACCGCAGTTCGGTGTACACATCTTTGATCTGGGGCAGAACATGGTAGGCTGGGCACGCATCAAAATCCGTGCGCTGGCAGGCCGCCAAATAACGATCCGCTATGCCGAGATGCTCAAGGCAGACGGCACCATTTACACGGCCAACCTGCGCCGGGCCCAGTGCACCGATCGGTATACCTGCAAAGGCAACGGTGAAGAAACATATGAGCCGCATTTCACTTTTCACGGATTCCGCTATGTCGAGCTAACGGGACTGGTTGAGAAACCATTGATGACCGACGTCACCGGCATCGTTCTGCACTCCGACATCCCGGCAACGGGCACGTTCGAATGCTCCGCGCCGCTGGTCAACCGTCTTCAACAGAATATTGCCTGGGGCCAGAAAGGCAATTTCCTGGAAGTCCCCACCGATTGCCCCCAGCGCGACGAACGCCTGGGGTGGACCGGGGACGCCCAGGTTTTCGCGCGAACCGCCTGTTTCAACCGCGATGTGGCGGCGTTTTTCACGAAGTGGTTACGGGATCTTAGCGATGCCCAATACGCGGATGGCGCCTTTCCGCACGTGGCGCCGGATATCTTGCGTGACGGTCGCCGTGGTGCCGCCGCCTGGGCAGATGCTGGCGTGATCTGCCCATGGACCGTTTATCTCTGCTACGGCGACAAACGCATGCTGGAGCGGCAATATTCCTCGATGACGCACTGGATAAAGTGGCGCCTTAAACGCAACCCTGATCTCATCAGTTCCGACGCCTGTTTCGGCGACTGGCTGGCGATTGACATTCCTGCCGGCCAATGTGACCGGGCACCCACCCCGCGCGATCTGATCGCCACAGCCTATTTTGCCCACACCGCGAAAATCGTGGCGCTCGCCGCCGCGATTATCGGACGCCGGGCCGATGCCCGGAAATACATGGCGCTCGCCCGGCGCATCAAGACGGCATTTAACCACGAATTCGTCTCGCCCAACGGGCGGCTGACCGGAGACACCCAAACCGCCTATCTGTTGGCACTCGGCTTTGACCTGCTCGCGGGAAAACAGCGAGCCCATGCCGTCCGACGTTTGGTAAAGGATATTGAAGAACGCGGGGTGCATCTATCCACAGGCTTTGTCGGCACCCCCTTGCTCGCGCCGGTTCTATCCCGCTGCGGTCATACGGAGTTAGCTTACCAGCTCCTCATGCAGACCACCTACCCCGCCTGGCTGTACACGGTCCTGCAAGGCGCCACGACCATGTGGGAACGCTGGAACAGCTACACCAGAGAAGAGGGCTTCGGCAGCGCCTCCATGAATTCTTTTAATCATTATGCCTACGGCGCCATCGGCGAATGGCTTTACAACACCGTGGCGGGCATCGAGCTGGACCCGGATCAGCCAGGCTACAAACATATTATTTTTCAACCCCACCCTGGCGGCGGCCTGACCTTCGCACGCGCCGAGCTGCTGACGCGTTATGGCAAAACCGCTTGCGCCTGGAAACTGGCTTTAGGCAAACTAACCGTGACGGTCACCGCACCACCGAATACCACCGCCACCGTGATTTTGCCCGGCTGCAAACCCCAAAAAATCGGCGCCGGGACATACGAGTTCAGCGCCATGCTGAAGCCCACACCGGCCAAGCTGATCGACGGCGGCAACTAATACGCAATGCCCAAGCGAGGAATGACGCGAGACATGAAGATTAAGCCCTGCCGACCGCCCTGGAAAGGCATAATGACCGCCCGGGAACGATTCAACCGGCAAATGCACTACCGGAGCGTCGACCGCTGTTTTAATATGGAATTTGGTTATTGGGCCGAAAACTTTCGGCAGTGGCCTTTTTTTGTAAAAAACAACATCACGAATAACGAAGAGGCTGATATCTTCTTCAATTTCGACCGCATCTGTGTCACAAATGGAACTGTCTGGCTCAATCCGGTATTTACACCGGGCGTAATTTCCGAAACGGCCAGCACCCGCATCCTGATGAACAGTGACGGGCTGCTGGCCGAGTCTCCCAAGAATGGGCACGATTCCATCCCGCATTACATCAAAGCGTCCGTTGTGACGCCGGACGATTGGAAGCGCTGCAAGGCCGAGCGCCTGAAGCGGGATGATCCCGCCCGTAAAGTTGATATCGCGGCGCTCAAGAAAGCTCACCCGCCGGATCGCACTTATCCGCTCGGCGTACATTGTGGCTCGATGATTGGCCTGGTTCGCAACCTGCTGACGTTTGAGGGACTGGCTTACGCCACATTTGATTACCCGGCAATGGTAGAGGATATGGTTGAAACCTGTTGCTTGCTTGTCGAGGATTATTTGGACCAGGTCCTGCCGCACATGGATTTCGATTACGCCGCAAACTGGGAGGACATTTGCTTCAAGAATGGCCCGATTGTTTCCGTGGATTTTTTTAAAAACGTGGTCATGCCCCGCTATAAGCGCCTCAGCAAAAAACTGCATGCGGCCGGCATTGATCTCTTGTATAGTGACTGCGACGGGGACGTCAGGCCGATCCTGCCGTATTTCCTGGAAGGCGGGATCAACTGCCTTTTCCCCTTCGAGGTCAACGGTTGCGCACACCCAGCGGAACTGCTGAAGGAATACGGCAAAGAATTGCGTATCATGGGCGGAGTCGACAAGATCGCACTGGGCAAGGGCCCCGAAGCCATCAAGGCTTACCTGCAAACGCTGGTCCCGCTGGTAGAGCGGGGCGGCTATATCCCCTTCTGCGATCACCGCTGCCCACCTAATGTTAAACCAGCAGACTACCTTTATTATCTAGACCTCAAGGAAAAAATGTTTGGCATGCAATAATTTTTATGACATCGGCAATGTTTTTCCGAACCGAACGGGCGAACTATGCTCAAAGCCGGATTCAAAAGTATTGCAAAGCTTGGGCAATGGTTTTATTTTAATCTATATTTAAACAGTTTGTGACTCCAAGCCAAATAAGACGCAAAAGGTTTGCAATAGGAGAAAGTTATACGTATGACCACTGATTGCCGGCGCCAAATAATTATCGGAATACTTGCCGCAGGATGGTTAGCCCTGGCTCATCCGGTCACCGCCCAGGAAATGGCACCCCAAGATGATGCACCGGCAGACGTGCCAGCGGAAGCAACCGCACAAACATTCGACAACGAAACCAAGGCGCCAATGGCCACGGAACAGGATCCTGCACCCGTCAACACCGAAACAAGCTTGGCAACAGACGGCGCCCTTACTGGCACAAACACGCCGGTAGCTGACGAACCATCTTTGGGCGACAACCCGGCGCCAATAGCCACGGAACAGGCGCCTGCACCCGTCAACACCGAAACGAGCTTGGCAACAGACGGCGTCCTTACTGGCACAAACACGCCGGTAGCTGACGAAAAATCTTCGGGCGACAACCCGGCGCCAATAGCCACGCAAGAAACACCGGCGGATGCCAATACGGAAACCAATGCAGGAGCGGACCACGCCAGCATGGCTCCGGCCATGGAAACGGCAACAGCGATTACCACCAATCAAATTGACACCGCATCAGCGCCAGCGCCCGACGCCATGAGGCCATCAATGACCAACAACATAAACCCGGCCGGAACCAACAGCCTGGCCACGACAAACACTCCGCCTCCCGATGCGCCCGGCTGGTGGTTTACAACCGCGCAAAAACAGCAGGGCAACTACCCGGCTTTTCTGGGCGTCCGCTTTGCCAAGGCCTCGCGCGCCATCATCATCGAGACACCAAACCGCAAGCTGACAACCGGAGAGCCTTTGGTCTACCAGTTATGGGTGTGCAATGATCTACCCCAACCGGTGGAAATCAACCTGGAGCACGCCGTCTGGAAAGGCAAAGATTTGATTAGCCAAACAAACACCGCAGGTTTGATGATCAAAGGGTCGGAAGCACGGTTAATCGATCGTTTCCAGCAGAACACCGGCGCGCTGGAGCCCGGTATTTATACAATTGACGCCACGCTCCGGGACCAAGCCGGCAACCTCCTGCATCGCATGACGGAAACCATTGAACTCGCAGCGCGCAAATCACCATAAAAGAAATATGACGGCACATGCCGCATCATTTGCAAAAGAAAGCAATATGCTTAACCAATTATGGGCATGGTATCAAACCAGCGGATTCAGCCATGCCACGATTTTCATACCGGGCATAGAAGCAATGGTCTTGCTCGCCTTGCTAACGATCTGCCTGCTATTCCATGTCAATCGGATTGGATTGATAACGGCCTATATCTTCACCTACCGCTGGGGTCTGCTGTTCGGCATGCAGTACTTTGCGAAAGACGCCAAGATCTATCACGTTTTTTTAACCAGCTATATCGTGTTCGGGATCCTGGTGCTGACTCTGGCGCTGGCGGCCATGATGCTGACCACGCGCTCCGGCAGTAATGATAAAAATTAACCACCTGCAGAAAACCAAAAATGAATACTAAAGCGCAGTGCGACGCGGAACATTTTCTCAACCAGGAAAAACAGTTTCATCTGGGCATGTTGCCCACGGAACAATCCAATCCAAAGACCAAGGACATTGACCGTATTTTCAAGGCGAGCATGGATGAAGGGGTGCGAACCCTTTTGTCTGTTGATTACGACGTGGCGCAAATGGCCTTAAATGTCCTTGCCGGCAATGCTTTCCACAAACTGGTTGATGCCGGGGCAAACTGCCTGAACCGGAACGGGAATATCGTTTTTTCCGGCTGCGGCGCAACGGGGCGCTTAAGCATCCTGCTGGAATCGATCTGGCGGAAGTTTTTCATTGAAACGCGGCGGAGACAGCCGCAGATTTATGCAAAAATAAAATCTTACGAGAATCGGATTTTCAGCATAATGACCGGGGGCGATTATGCACTAATCAAATCAGTGGAAAGTTTTGAAGACTACGCCGAATTCGGACGCCGGCAGGCCCGGGAAATGGGCATAACCGGAAGCGATGTTTTGATTGCAATAACCGAAGGCGGCGAGACGTCTTCCGTGCTCGGAACCGTTGCGGAAGCCGCCGATCGGGGCGCCGGGGTTTTCCTGCTGTTTAACAATCCCGCCGATATTCTCTGCGCGCATATTGAACGTTCGCGCCAAGCCATTACCGATCCCCGCATAACCGTGCTTGATTTATATTGTGGCCCGATGGCCATTGCCGGTTCAACCAGGATGCAGGCGACCACTTCCGAACAATTGGTTGCCGAGGCGGCACTGGAAACTATTCTGGGCAAAATTTTAAAAAACAAGCTTTCCGGCGATGAACTTAAGCAACTGGACATAAAAGAACATGATTACGCCGCAGAATTCGGGCAATTGCTCGATCAACTGAATGCCCCGGAAAATATTGCCACATTGGGCAAGATGATTATGCTTGAAGCAGAAACTTACCGCCGGGATGGGCTGATGACCTATTTTGCGGAAAATTACCTCCTGGACATTTTTACCGATACTACCGAGCGTGCTCCGACATTCATGCTGCCTCCTTTCCGGAAATGCGACGATCGTAACTCACCGCTGTCCTGGGCGTTTGTCAAAAACCCGCGATTTTCAACTCCCGCAACCTGGGAAAACACACTCGGACGCCATCCCCGCTGCCTTGAGTGGGACGAGGATATTTATCAAAAAATGGGGGCCTCCGAAACAATAACCTTAAACCCGCCATGCCTGGCTTATTCGGAGCTGCTTAAATTCACGATCGGCAACGAGCCGGATCCCTCCCGAACATCACATTACATCAATGCGGCTTTGATGGTGGTTTCCGGGACGGAAACCGCCGGGGAAGATTTCAAGGCATTCCACGAGGCTTTTAACCGGGTGGCCGTAAATTTCCGGCAAAACAAAACACTGGTCATCGGCACCAGTGATTTTAAGCCTGATTTCCGCATAAAATATTCAACACGCACCTCCGCCTTGCGCACGATTGAACATCTCGCCGTAAAATTGACGCTAAACACGCTTTCCACCGCGACAATGATTAGCATGGGGCGGGTTGCGGGCAACTGGATGAGCTGGGTCGAGGTCAGCAATAAAAAATTGCGTGACCGCGGCATCAGGCTGATTGCCGAACTTTGCCGGATTAGCTACCGCGACGCCTGTTACGCCCTGCACGACACCCTGGTTGAACTGGAAAACATGAATTTCACGGACAAGATCAAGCCATCTCCAGTTCAACATACCATCGCAAAACTGATGCGCAAATAATCGCAAAGGGAACAAAGAGAAACCTATGAACAAACAAGCTGTTTCGTGGGACAAGACAGTTGTTACCGATTCCAAAGTCCGGGATCTTCTGTCTGCCCTCGGCGAGCATTATCCGATCGTTGAAAACGGCAAAGGTCTAAAACTTACGCCGAGC
>CAYYBV010000047.1:4215-11315 GCA_964469675.1 uncultured Verrucomicrobiota bacterium | reverse complement strand
GGGTGAGGATCATGGGCGGTTTTCCCAGCAATTTCAAGGCGGCGTTAACACCCGTGAAAGAAAAAATATGAACTGCAAGCTCATTGATATTCATCAGCATGTGCCGGAAGACACTGGCTTGGACGCGCGGGTCGAAGCCTGCGAAGCTGCCGGCATTGTCAAGCAGGTCTTGCTGGGCCTGCCGGAATCCCGTGTGCCGGGCGATAATGCGCGGGTTTTGAGGGCGCATGGTTTGTTTCCGAAGCTCTTTATTCCCTTCTACGGTGTCGATATGGATGCCGATGGGCCTGACCATGTGGTTGGCGCGCGTGATCAGGGGTTTGTCGGGGTAAAATTTATTGCGCCCTTGCGGCCTTATAACGACCGCGTCTATTTCAAGTTCTACGAGCAGGCTGCCGCGCTGAAAATGCCGGCCCTCTATCACCTTGGCATTGTCGCCAATTTCAAGAGTTGGCTTGATTGCGACAGCAATAATATGCGTCCAATTTATCTAGATCACATTGCCCGGCAGATTCCGGAACTTAAGCTGATCGGCGCCCATTTTGGCAACCCATGGTGCGATGAGGCCGCCATGGCCTGTCGCTGGAATCCTAACCTCTTTTTCGATTTCTCGGGGTCCCTGTTGAAATATCGCAAGCCTGCCCTGCTCGCGGAACTACTGTGGTGGAAGCCGGAGGGTCCCTATGCCGCACCCGATAAGACCTATGCCTGGCAGAAAATCATGTTTGGCACGGACGTTGGTTCTGGCCAGATGGAGGACGTTCGCCGGGATTATGCGAACTTGATGACCACGCTCAAGCTGGACGCGAAAATTTGTGCCGCCATCTGGAACGGCACGGCCTCTAAAATCCTCAATCTCACCTTGTAGATCATTCAGTATGCATGCGGGATCCATGCCGATCGGATTTTTTGCTTTTTACCGGCAAGGCGATTAAGTATATTCGCGGACATGCAATCACCCGTTAAAATCGGCATTGTCGGAGCGCAGTTTGCAGCTCGGTTTCATTGGGCCTCCTACCAGCACATTGGCGGCGTGGCTGTTGAGGTGGTTGGCGTCTATTCCAAGTCGGCAGAGAGTCGCCAGGCCTTTGCCTCGAAACACGGAATCAAGGTTTTTGATCATTATGATGACTTGGTGCGTGCCGCAGATGTCGTAGATCTTTGTGTGCCGGGCGCCCTGCACGAGCCCATGTGTGTGCGGGCTTGCGAACTGGGTCGGCATGTGATCGTCGAAAAACCGTTTACCGGCGCCTATGGTCCCGGGACGCCCGACTGGCGCGGAGACCGCGCCGACAAGCGCGCTTTGCTGGGCGAAGCCATGCAGTCTGTCCAGCGCATGACAGCCGCTGCCTGCAAGCATCGGGTTAAAATCATGTATGCCGAAAATTGGGTTTATGCGCCTTCCGTACAGAAGGAAGCGGAAATATTACGGGCCACGCAGGGCCAGATTTTATGGATTCATGCCGAGGAAAGTCACAGCGGGAGTGTCAGCACGGCCTATGGCGATTGGCGCCTGTCCGGTGGCGGATCCTTGGTCGGCAAGGGCTGTCATCCGCTTTCGGCGGCCCTGTATCTCAAGCGCGTTGAAGGTCAGGTTCGCCAAAATCGTCCCATCCGACCGAAGACGGTAAGTTGTCGGACGCATGCGGTGACGCGTAATCCATGCTTTGTTAATCAGGGCCATTTGCGCACCGATTACAAGGATATAGAAGATTTTGTCCAGGTGCATATCACGTTTGAGGATGGCATGCTGGCGGATATTTTTTCCTGTGAGCTGGTGATGGGCGGCGTGCACAACTGGATGGAGATTTACGGCAACAACCACCGCATGCGATGTAATATTAATCCTACCGATGCCAATTTCCTGTATAATCCTGTTGCCAAGCAGCTGGAGCACGTGTATCTCACCGAAAAACTTGGCACCAAGCAGGGTTGGAGCTTTCCATCGCCTGACGAGAATTGGATGTCGGGCTATCCCCAGGAACTGCAGGATTTTATGGAATGCTTGAGGGATGATCGCGAACCCCAAAGTGATGCCATGCTGGCGGCGGACACCGTTAGCACGCTTTATGCCGCCTATGTTGCGGCCCAGGATCAGGGCCGCGAGACCGACATTCCCCTGATTGCCGGATGATAAGGTCCAATCAGCGTCTGTGCCGCTAATAAGCCTAGGCCGTGATTTTTTTCTGTTTGCGGGGGCAACAAATACCAGCGGGGTTATAATCCAATATCCATGCGCACTTTCGGGAATTTAGTGAACCAGAATTGGAGCCAGAATGTATATTCATCAGCTTCAAATTCACAGCCAACCTTATACGCAATGCATTCCATGGTTCGCTGGACGGTCAAGCCCCAGGCCTGCATGGTGGAGTTTTCGAATTCGTAACGGGCATAGACACTGTATTCCCAGTTGACGAAAGGCGAGAAGGTAAGCTGGTTATTAAGCAGGCTGCTGCTGTCCTTGTTGAAGCGATGTTCGACGACATAGTTCCAGAGTGTGCCGTCGTAAACCGCAAGGCGCGTGTTGATGGTATCCAGCTGATTGGAGTATTGGTTGTAGGTCCCGTCAATTTTTAATTCCATCCAGTCAAAAGGCATTGAGCGCACATCAAAGCATATGTTGCTGAACGCGTTTGCCCCCGGCGCCGGGTCGAAGTTATAGATCGTCCACAGGTCGGCGTTGATCAGGTCATACACCGAATGACTTTGCATTTGTTGCTTGTTGTAGCGTTGAGTCTGAATTTTATTACGCATGCCGAACTTAACTTGATTGGCCTTTCCGAGCTTGTCGATATCGTCGAACTGGTAGATTGTGTCTGCGGTTGTGTTGGGCTCGGGGATAAAAGTGTAATTAGCGTACGGTTCCGCAATGTGGCGTATGTTGTTGATAATATCGCCGGGATAGGTTTCCCATATCTTGAAGGCCTTGAATGATGTTTCCAGGCCTAATTCAGGCAATGAGCGGAAGGCGGCCGCCCCGTCCCTGGTTAGGATGTTTGTTGCGGAAGTCATTATCGGCTGGTTGTTAGTCCCGGGTATCGTGACGATGGTCACGTTCGTATAAGTTTCCATGGTTTTGGAATAATAAGTGCCTTGCCATCCGATGCGCGGGATGATGTTCAGGAAACTGGCCAGCTTTGTCGGGTAGTAGATCATGTGGGCCGTATTGAAGCGCCCGGCAGCGTAATTTTGCATATTGGTCAGATTGGCTTCCCAGTTTTTCTGGAGATAGGCGGCCGCTGTATCGCCCTGATAATATAAAGGTGTTTCCCCGATCTGTTGGCGGGAAACATCCAGTTTTAATTCAGGCAAGCGATCCACGGTGGTGTAAAAGTCATTCAGGCGTTTTTCGACCATCAGGCTGGCGGTATAATGTTCGGCGCGATGCCCCAGCACGATGTAGTTGTCCGGCTCCGGGCTGGTTTTGTATTCCTCGCGAAAAAACTGTTCGATGATTTTTGGGTCGCTCAGGTAGTTGATTTGCGACATCAGATAATTCTGCTCGTCAAACGACTGGTTGTGGTAAAGCCGTAAGCGGTAACGGTCGTTGTCAATTTTATAGGTTTGGGTATCGCCTTCATCGGGCCAGGCGTCGTGCGTGTAATATGTGATCAAGTCGCCGGCCCAAGGATCCTCTTCGATCTCCTCGGTGGGTGTTTCGTTGTCGAGCATTCTGCCATAATGCCAAAAGTTGTTGTTTTTTTGCCCCATGTTACGCTCTGTGGAAAGTCCTTTGGCATTGCCGCTGGCGGACCACATCACATCCTGCCCCAGTCCAATACCGCGCCGCATACGCAGGTCAACATGTGAAGCGGCTTCAATTTTGCGGCTGATGCGGTAATTAAACGCGGTCAGCAGAAACGCATACATCCGGCTGCTATACCCAGGCACAATGCTGATAAAGTTTTTGTCGCCGATGTTCTGGTTCCAGTACGGGCTGTACATGACTGGCACGCCCTTGATGTAGAGCACAACGTGCTCGGCACGAACATGGCGTCCGGGTACAATCCATATTTTCTTTGCGCGAAAATAGGCTTCGGGATGATCGCCCTCGCAGGTGCTTAACTGGGCGTTTTCGAGCAAATATTCATCGTTGCCGACCCGGCGGGATGAGTCGGCCTTGGCATAAAATGGATCCAGGAAAGCGTTGAAGCCGCCGAAATCGCCCTTTTGGCTTTTGAAGTTGTAGCGCAGTTTATTGCCGACCCAGATATCGCTGCCGCGTTCGAAGGTTACATTGCCTTCGGTCAGTACGTCGTAGCTCTGCATATTGATGATGGCATGATCGCCTCGCAGGGATTCGTTGTCCCGGCGTACGAGCACGTGACCATTTCCAATCATCAGGTTTTTATCGTGTTCATATTCCAGGCTATCGGCTTGCACCTCGATCGGGGCGGGGGCGTGTCGGCGGATGGCCTTTGGGTAGGCGTCTTCCAGCAGCAGTCGGTTCATCAGGGCGCGCGCCGCCCCCTCCGGTTTCTGGCTGATTAAAAGCTTGGTGTTATTGGCCAGGGGCACTTCAGCAAACCGATCCTTGTCATATAAGCCATCGCTAATGATTGCCTGGTTAAGGGAAGCAATCAGGGCGTTAAGGAGTGCCGGTGAGGGTGGGGCTGCCCCCGCGTAGTCCATCAGCTGCTGGCGGATCGTCGGCCTCAATCTGTCGCGCAGATAACGCGACACGGCATCCTTGCCGATCCGTAGGCTAAGCGCGAATGAGCGGGGTTCCAACAGATCCTTTTCCGTCATAAAACAGGGCAGGGTCCATCCCGGTACGATTTCATCGGAATACGCGTCTTCCAGCAGGCGCCGGTTGAGTTGGGGTAAATCCACGGACCCAGATCCTTGAGTTAACAGGTGCTGGGTTCGTGACGAGAGTGTAACATCGGCAAAGAGCGTGTCATCGAACAGAAGATCCTGGCAGATGATTCGGTTGAGATCGGCCAAAACCGCTTGGATCAGTTCTTGAGAGGGGGTGGTATCTGCGGGATAACTGTCCAGTAACCGTCGTGTAGCTGGCGCGCAAACGTTCTGGATATATTCGGAAACAGGGTCTTCAGCGATACGTAGCTTGAGCATCAAGCCCGGCGCATCGGCAAGCTGATCGTCCTTTAAAAGCCACTGTGTCACTTCCGGCGCATCGGATTCCACAGGCAGGGCGAAAACGGCCCAACTAATCCCGAGCATAGTCAGCGCATAGAGCCAGACTTCCAAATGGGCCTTCGATCTGCATATCATAATTCAAGTTCCTGAAATGCTAGGTTTCTATCATATTTTCGGTCCGCAAACCAAGCCAAATCAGGATTAAATCGACGCTTTGGTCTTGCCTTGGCCTTATGTATTTTGTGTGGGGGTCACATTGGTATACAGTTCCTCGTTTGTTGCGGTGTTGACGATGGAGATTTCTTCCATGTGTTGGGCGATATTTGCCCGGAAACTCAGCCGCCCGTCGAATTTTTGTTGCATCTCCATCAGCAGCGCTTCGTCCTCCTCACGCAGGCGTTTGAGAATAGTTGGATTGACCGTAATACGTAATTCCGGCACTTCTTTATTTTCGATCTGGTGCTTACGCAGGATGGCCAGTATCCGGCGTTGGATTTCTACACTCATATTCAGCGGCGACTTGACGCTCCCGCGTCCATGACAATAGGGGCAGTCCACGTAAAGTGTGGATTCAATGCTTTCCGCCACCCGTTGGCGGGTCATTTCCAGCAGTCCCATTGATGAAATCGGCAATACGTTCGTGCGCGCCTTGTCGCGTTGCAGTGCATCTTTGAGTGCAAAATAAACCTGGTTGCGATGCTTTTTATGACGCATATCAATCAGATCCAGTACGATCAACCCGCCGATGTTGCGGAGCCGCAGGTGGCGGGCGATTTCCTGGACCGCTTCAAGGTTGACCTGCAGAATCGTGTCGTCCTGATTGGATGCCCCTTTGTGCTGTCCCGTATTGACGTCGATAGCAATCAGGGCCTCGGTTTCATCAAAAATTATGCATCCGCCGGATTTCAGCATGACTTTGCGCCGGAAGGCTTCGTCAATCTGGCGGGCAACATCAAAATTTTCGAAAATCGGGCGGGCCCCTTCGTAAAGCTTGACCTTGGCATGTACATGGCGCGCAATGCGCGCCAGCAGGTCCTTGATGCGTTTGTATTCCTCCTTGGAGTCAATGACGATGCTGTCGAGATCTTCGGTGACCGAATCGCGCACAATCCGCTCCACGAGATCTGGTTCCTGGTACAGGCAGCAAGGGGCGTGTTTTGCGGCGGAGGCCTTCTGGATATCCTGCCAGGTTACCAGCAGTGAACGCATGTCGCGCACAAAACTTGTGCTGGCGGCGCCGGCGCCGGCCGTGCGGATAATGAGGCCGCATCCATCTGGTACCGGCAGGCGGCCGAGCACTTTTTTCAGGCGTTTACGCTCCTTGTCATCCTCGATTTTACGCGAAATACCGCGTAATTTACTGCCGGGCATGAGCACAAAGTAGCGGCTGGGAATACTTAGGCTGGCTGTTACGCGCGGACCCTTGGTGCCGATGGGTCCCTTGGAAACCTGGACGCAGATTTCTGAACCCACCGGGAAATGCTTGGAGATATCTTCCTTGGTGAACTGCCGGCGCCTGGGCATGGAGCGGGAGGCCACCCCTTCCATGGCTTCCAAACGCGAGACGTCTTCGGGAAACATGTCCCAGTAATGAATGAAGGCGTTTTTGCGCATACCGATGTCAATAAACGCTGCCTGCAGGCCATCCTCAAGGTTTTGTACAATTCCCTTAAATACACTGCCGACAATTCGTTCTTCGGCGGGATGCTCAATTTTGAAGTCCTCAAGTTTGCCGTTTTCGAGCACGGCCACCCGCGTCTGCAGACTTTCCGCGCTGATAATAATTTGCTTTTGGTTACTGCTTTTCTTACGTCGGAATGCGAACATAAAATTGAATCCTTTCATGATCTTGACATTATCTCCATTCTCCCCGGATATACACGCTTTGCACGATGCCCAGGGCTGTCATTGTGCCAAGCATAAATGTTCCTCCATAACTGATCAGCGGGAGTGGAATCCCCGTGACCGGCAGGAGGCCGATTGTCATTGCGATATTA
>CAYYBV010000047.1:0-4205 GCA_964469675.1 uncultured Verrucomicrobiota bacterium | reverse complement strand
CCATTTTGTCGGCCGCGGATTCCGCTGCCCGCAAAACTGCGACCAACAGGACGCCGAACAAAAACAGCGTGACAACCGCACCCATAAATCCTTTTTCCTCGGCAATCACCGAAAAAATAAAATCGTTGGGCGCCACGGTGCGCGGCAGAAACCCCAGAAGATTTTGCGTTCCCTGGAGATAGCCTTTGCCCATCAATCGGCCTGATCCTACCGCGATCTGGGATTGGGCTTTGTTCCAGCCGGCGCCTAACGGGTCACGATTGCGATCCAGGAAAACCGCAATTCGCTCGCGCTGGTATGGTGATATTCCGAGCTGGCTGATCATCCTGGCATGGCGATGTGCATCCATGCCAAACTTGGGCGGGACGATAATCAGTGCCAGCATGCCACCGGCCAGTACGATACCCAGAGCCGCCAGTATCCCCAGACGTTTACCGGATACACCGGCGGCCCACATGATGCCGGCCAGAATTGACAGGAAAATCAGCGCGGTGCCAAGGTCCGGCTGCTTGATGGTCAACACCATGGGGGTTAGCGCCAATACCAGGCCAAAGAGCAACAAGCGCCAGCGCCCCAAATTCCTTCCCGGCCAGCCGAATAATCTGGCCAGCAGGATGATGAGCGCCAGTTTCATGAGCTCGGCAGGCTGCAGAATGCGCAGGCCGGCTATCTGGAGCCAGCGCCGGGCACCGTACATTTTAAGCCCAATGTGTGGTACAAACACCAGTACCAGTAAGATCAGGCCGATTACATAAATCCACCCAGCCATGCGTGTCCAGTGATGATAGTCGATGATCGCAAATCCCAGAAAAAAAACTATGCCAAGTACGGCCCAGCAAAGTTGTTTAAGAAACAATGGCTGGGACGGGGCATCCGGGGTGCCGTAGCCCGCGCTGAAAATGAAGGCAATGCCAATACCGAGGAGCGCCAGCATGGCGGTCACCAAGCTCCAGTCTAGCCGCCGCAGCGCGTGTAATGCGTTTGTAAAATTCATCCGTTTTTTTCCATTTCAAAAATTTCTCTCATCAGTTGGCGCATGCGTGGGCCAACCGAAACGCCGCCGGAGACCGCATCATCCATCACCATGGCGACGGCATAACGCGGATGCTCAAATGGGGCGAAAAGAATCATCCAGCCATGCTTTTGGCCGGCGTTTTTGCGGCCGTATTCAGCGGTGCCAGTTTTGCCAGCCATGGTCACGGGCGCTATGCGGGCCAGTCGTCCACTGCCTTCCGCATCCTGGATGACATCACGCATGCCGTTTTTAACAAGTGCCAGATGGTCGGGCGGCCATGGAATATGCCGGACAATAACCGGCTGAATTTCCTGAAATTCAGCCGAGTTTCCCTCGCGGGTGGCCATTACCAGACGTGGTTGATAAAGGCATCCTTCATTGGCAATGGTTGCCGTGAACATGGCCATTTGCAATGGTGTAACCTGCAGCGCGCCCTGACCGACGGAAAGATTACAGGTGTCACCATCGCGCCAGGACTCGCCGAAGATTTGGCGTTTCCATGCTTTGCTGGGTAGCAGACCGGAGCTTTCATCATCAAGATCGATACCTGTTTTTTGGCCAAAGCCGGCAGTCAGCGCCATGTTATAGATTCCGTCATATCCGCACTTCAGGCCTAATTGATAAAAAAACACGTTGCATGAAACTCTTATGGCCCGGCGTAAATCAACCTGGCCATGCGCTTCGCTCATATAACAAGCGAACTTCTGGCTGCCCAATTCGAAATAGCCGGGACACTCCAGCGTCAAGTTGGGGTTTATGCCTTGTTTTAGGGCGGCGAATGCCACCAGTGGCTTGAATATGCTGCCAGGCGCATAGAGGCCATTCAGGGCTCTGTTAAAAAGCGGCTTGCGCTGGTCGTCTAATAATTGGCGCCAATTATCCGTGGTGATTTTTGGGCAGAATAAATTGGGGTCGAAGTTTGGGGCGCTGGCCATGGCCAGTATGTCGCCGTTGCGCGGATCTATGATCACAACAGCGCCGACGGTATCGCCCAGAGCCGCTTCTGCTGCCCGCTGGATGCGCAGGTCAATAGTCAGCTTCACATCTCCGCCGGGTACAGGTTCGCGTAAGGTCGTTTCGTCATACTTGAAGCCGCTAACGTCTACCCGGACCAGCCGTCCACCGGCCTGGCCGGCCAAGAGTGCGTCAAATCTTTTTTCCAGGCCAATTTTGCCGTTTAGATCAGGTAGATAGTAATGGTACAGTTCATCTTCTTCGCTCTGGCCTCCTGTCACCGCGACGTAGCCCAGCAAGTGCGTGAGGGTGGGGCCTTGAGGGTAGACCCGGTTGGCATCCACGACGATATCTACACCCGGTAGGTGTGTGCCGGATTCTGCCAGCCGGGCCATGGACGCTTCATCCAGGTTGCGCCAGGCTAACAGCGGCAGGGATTTACGGCTGTAAAGATGTTTGGCAATTTGGCGCTGATCAATTTGCGGGGGCTGTCCAATGATGGCGGCAATTTGATTGATTGTTCTCCAGGCATCCAAGGCTGTATTTCGTCGTTTACCTGTCAGTCGGAGTTCCTCAAGGTAGATGGCGATTCCATAATTGGGCAAATTGTCGGCCAAGCAAAGGCCTTGACGGTCATATATTTTCCCGCGGACGCTTGGGATACGCACGCGGCGTATGGACTGTTGCTCCAAGTTTTTTACATAATGTTCGCCATGTCCTATTTGAATGTACCATAGCGCGCTTACCAGAATGCCCAATGTTGCGAGGATAATTATTTTCATCCGGTGCAGGCGTGTGTATTCAAAATTGGTCAGGTGCAGGCTCATGATGGTGCCTCCACGGTAATGTTGCCCGTCAACCGGTCGAGCCATTCCAGAATGGCAAATATGATTGGTGCCACAATCATGCCCAGCACAGCGGTGCCGATAGCTTTGGATATGATCCACAACCAAGATACTTGCCGCAGGTTCTCCGCGCTGATCAGCAAAAGTCCGTAGAGGCCGAGCGTCAGCCCCAGGCCAGCCAGGAGACCTAACGCCATGTGTGTTGCGCGAGCGCTGAAGACCGCGTTGCGGCAAAGCCAGGTAATTGTGCCCAGCACGCAAAAGACAACGACAGAATAGCCGGTCGGAAGGGCTTCGAGACTGTCACACAGCATCCCGCCGGCGATAGCTGACGCCAGTAGTAACGCGAGCGAGCGGTGGATCGCATAATAGAGTACGATACAAAGCACAAGTGGCGCCTTTGCCTGGCCAAGTAAAAGCAGGCCCGGTAACACATGTTGTGTTACGGCGCCGATCAGCAAGGCTGAGACCATAATAACCAGATTCATCATTTAGGTTTATTCGTTCCTGGTTCAGTTTTCCCCGTTTGCCCGTTCAATCGGTTGCTGTCGGAACCGCCTCCTTCATTGCCCTCTGCGCTCAAATGGCCGGCATCATGACTCATCACAAAAACGAGGTCCAACGATCGAAAATTGGCGGCTGGTACAATATCGGCTGATTGGTATAAGCCCGAGTGATCGAGCCGCACCTGGTCAACGTGGCCGATTACCAAGCCGGATGGGTATACGCCGCCTAGTCCGGATGTAACGACTTCATCACCTTGCTTGATCTGCATGGCTTTATTGATGAAATCCATTCGGCAGGAAGCGTGCCCGCGCCAGGATATACCCTGACCCTGGACAATTCCAAACGCATCCGCGTGGGTTAAGCGGGCCGATATCCTACAGGCCGGATCCACCAGCAACAGGACATCGCTTGTGTTTTTGGAAACCCGGATGATGCGGCCGGCCAGGCCTTGAGTCGTGATGACAGCCATGTCTATGGTGATGCCGTCGGCCGCGCCCTTGTTCAGGCGAGCCGCTTGCCACCAGGCGTTTACGTCCCGGGCAATAATTTCGGCGGCAATTAAATGCCTACCGACATGCGCCGAAAGACCCAACATTTGGCGCAAGTCATGATTTTCCTGCTTCAATGCCTGTGCGCTTTGAAGTTCCAGGCGCAATTGGGTGATTTCGGCCATAAGCCGGATGTGATTTTCGGTCGGCGGTTTGTTTTCAAACAAAATCCGTCCAGAGGTCAATATCTGCGCCATGGGGCGGGATAGCGGCAGGGTTGCGTCCCGTAGGAAATTGTTCATACGGGATGTCATGGAGCCTGGCAAATTGAATAAAACGACAATCAAAATGCCGGCCAATATCAGAATATAAAAATTTTGCCTCACGCCAAAACTC
>CAYYBV010000046.1:5742-11360 GCA_964469675.1 uncultured Verrucomicrobiota bacterium | reverse complement strand
GGTCCTGCGCGTCCACCCGATCCTGGTCCTGGCGCTGCTGCTGGTCGGGGAGCGATTTTTCGGCATTTGGGGCATGGTGGTTGGAGTACCGATCGGGTATTACGTCATCCGTGTCCTGACGCAGCCCGAAGAAGAGCTCGGCGCCGAGCCGCCGACGGACGCCAAGTCTTGAAATGGTCCGGCTCAAAATGAAGTTGGCGCGCGCCGGCCTAAAACGGGATCATCATGCCCAGTTCCGGCAGGCGTGCCGCCTCGATTTTCACGGATTTGGTGTGTGAGCCGGGATTGAAGTAGACCTGACCCTTGGCGAGCATGGCGCCATCGAGAAACACGCGCACGGGCTTAACGTGGCCGAAGGGCGGCACGCAGCCCACTTCGCATCCCGCAAATTCCAGCACCTTTTCCGGCTTGGCAAAAGTGGCCCGCTTGGTCCCGGCCTTGGCCGCCAGCCGTTTTGAGTCGAAGCGCTGGTCGCCCGGCAGAACCACCAGGATGATTTCACCCTCGGTGGTTTCCAGCATAATATTTTTGACGGTGTCGGCCAGGGGCACGCCCAGCGCCTCCGCCATGGCGGCATTGTTGTTCACCGCGGCGTGTTCAATCACCTCGTGCGGGGTCTGGCGTTCCTTCAGCAAGGCCATGATGGTTTCTTCCGTACTGCTCATGCGCGCCTCCGTTTTCCAAGTTTATTTTTATGGAATCGCAACTTTTTATATAATAGATGCTGGCGTGCGGGGCGGCAACACCATAAATTACACGCCCTTGCTTTATCCATCCATCCGGCGGCCGGCGGCGTTGTCAGGACGCGGTGCGCCGGCCGCCGATGAGGGCGACGCCGGCCAGGATGATGCCGACGCCCAAGGCGTTGGCCAATTGCATGTGTTCGCCGAGCAGGCACCAGGCAAGCACGATGGTAAAGGCCGGCGTCAGGTATTGCATCACGTTCAGCAGGGAGAGATCAATCAGGCGCAGCGCTTCGTACCAGGCAAAAAAGGCAAAAGCCGTAGGAAAGATGGCCAGGTACAAAATCAGGCTCCAGGCAAACCAGCCGCGCGGCCAGACGCAGGGCGTCGGCACGGCCAGCCAGACCAGCGCCAGTTCTACGGCCCCAAGGAGCATAACCCAGGTGGTGGCCGAGTAGCCGCCCAGTCGCCGGGTTATGCTTTTACTGAAGACCGAGTAGACGGCCCAGCACAAGGCGGAGCCAAGCACCAGCAAGTCGCCGGCGTTTTGGTGCCAGCTAATAAGCAGGCCGTGGGGCGTAAGGGCGCCAACCACCAGCATGGCGCCAAGCATGCTGATTGAGATGCCGATCAGGTTCGTCCACGAAAAACGTTCGCCGATAAAAAGACCCAGGAACAGAATAAAAATTGGACTGAGCTGCATGAGCAGTGATCCGTTGATGGCGGTGGTGCGTTGCAGGCCGAAAAATATAAGAATGCTCATGCCGCCGATTCCGAAGAGTGCCAGGACAGCCATGAATCCCAGGTCGCGGCCGCGTGGCAGGATTAATGCTTGCCGATGGCACAGCAAGCCAAAGACCAGCAACGCGAGTGCCCCCAGCGCAAATCGGACGAGCGCTAAAGTCAGCGGATCCACCAGTTTCTGCGCCATAAGGTGCCGCGCGCAAACAAATGTAGTGCTCCAGAGGAAGGCGCTGAGTAGTGAGTAAATCACGCCGATTTTCATACTGTCTGGCCCGCGGAAGAGCGCAAAAATTTTTATGAAATTAGTGTTGTTATCAAATTCAGCATACACTATAACCGACGCTACTCAATAAATAAGAAGCGGCTCCGGTGCGCTATTTTATTTGTAATGTTTCATTTGCGGGTCGCGTATGGATACGATTTTGCCTGTATTGAGTTTGTCCGCCAAGGCAAATATTCCTTGCTCAAGCTTGCGCCGTCACCAAGTGACTGTGGCGGTCAGGCGGGATGACCGTTTCGGTGTGGCCTGTCGAGCGCATTCGAGACGTCTGCGCTTAAGGCGCAAATGATTTTTTCGATCCTCCCTCCCGTAATGGAGGTGTTGCTTTTTTAAAAAAATATTGACAACTACAGGTGGTTGTATATTTTATCAGGAACCACAATAGGTTGTGGTTTTTTCCGAAGTTCTGATTGTGATGCCACCAGTTCTGGTGAAGTCGATGTCGCCGAACGGCGCAAAAGAATAATCGGGGAAAAGACCTGGAGGGGGTCTGACGGTTGAAATCAGCATTGCACGTTGCATTGGTCTTTACATCCAAGCAAAAGGCGCGGGAGGTATTGGTTGTGCGTCGTCCCAATGAGTTGGCTGGGGACGATGATGAACCGCCGGACTTATTGGCGGAATATGATACGGAGGAGACCATCTCGGCTGTCGAGGCCGCCCTTTCAAAAAGGTATCGGGTCACACGGGTGGAAGGCGATTGGCGCGCCTGCGAATGTTTGCGCAAGTTGCGTCCTGATTTTGTTTTTAATATTTCCGAAGGATTTGCGGGGCCAAACCGTGAATCACACATACCCACTCTTTGCGAAATATTGGGATTGCCTTATACCGGGTCGGATGCCTTGACCCTTGGCATTTGCCTAGACAAGGCGCGCACCAAGGAAATTCTGGCGTATCATCAGGTGCCCACGCCGCGGTTTGCAGTTGTGGCGCCCGGCGCATCCGCTGCCCGGCTGGCGTCTTTGCGTTTGCCCGCGATGGTTAAACCCCTGCGCGAAGGCTCTTCCATGGGCATTCGTAACGACAGTCTGGTCCGGACCCGCTCCCAGTTGCGTGCGCGTGTCCGCGCAATTCACCGTGCGTATCATCAGCCGGCGCTGGTCGAAGAATTTTTGCCGGGACGCGAATTTACCGTGGGCGTGCTGGGCAATGCGCCCGCTTATGAGATTTTGCCATTGGTGGAGATCAATCACAGTGTGTTGCCGAAGGGTGCAAATCATGTCTATGGGTATGAGGCCAAGTGGGTGTGGGACGATCCGGCCAAGCCTTTGCCGATTTTGGTCTGTCCCGCCAAAATTTCTGCCGTGCTTGACCGGCGTATTCGCGCGTTGGTTGGCCGGGCATTGGAGGTTTTGGGCGTTCGGGACTGGTGCCGGGTTGACTTGCGGCTGGATGCGGCCGGCAATCCGAAGCTGTTGGAGTTAAATCCTTTGCCCGGCATCCTGCCGGACCCCGGTGAAAATTCGGCTCTGCCGGCGGCGGCCCGCGCTGCCGGTTATAGTTACGAGAAACTTATTTTAAAAGTGGCCGCGATCGCTTTGCGGCGCCATGGCTTGTTGCGATGAGTGTAAGTCCGAAACTTATAGGAATTTTATACAATGTCTTCGATCCGCGCGCACGACGGACGAAGGAAGCGCTTTCCGAACTGGCCCTGGAAACCGCCGCCCGGCAGGCAGGTGCGGCGCTTGCCGCCGCCGGATATCTTATCCAGTGGCTCCCCGTGCGCGATCGCATCGCAGAGATTGTCGCGTCGCTTCGCCATCGGTGTCCCGCGGTGATTGTCAACCTGTGCGAAGGATTTCGCGGTAATTCGGCCTATGAAGCGCAGGTGGCGGGTCTACTGGAGCTGCTGGGCATTCCTTTTACCGGCAATACCGCCCATGCGCTTTTTCAGTGTCACGATAAGTTCAGGACCAATGCTGTTTTAAAAGCCTGCGGCCTGCCGACCCCGCAAAGCTGGCTTGTCGAGGATGTGCGTAATTTGCCCACCGCCGCTCGTTTCCCGTTAATTGTGAAGCCCAACGGCGAGGACGCCAGCATTGGGATCTATCCTTGTTCCGTGGTGCGGACCCGCGCGGCCTTGCGCCGGCAGGTGGCACGGGTGTTGTTGGACTATGATCAGCCGGCACTGGTGGAGAGTTTTGTGGACGGTCGCGAAATAAATGTGGCCATTGTGGATCAGCCCGAAGCGCGCGTCCTGCCGCTTTCGGAGATTTCGTTTAAACACTATCCTCGCCGTTTACCGCGCATTGTGGGCTACGATGCCAAATGGCAGCCCTTGCATCCGACCTGTCTGGGCACGGTGCCAATATGCCCGGCGAGGGTCTCGGCGGCGCTGGGGCGGCGGCTGGCGAGCTGCGCCTTGCAGGCCTACCGGGTTTTGAAGTTGCGTGGTTATGCGCGTATAGATTTTCGGGTGGACGCGCGTTCGCGTCCATTCATCCTGGAAGTGAATCCCAATCCCGACACGTCGCGCGAGGCGGGGCTGGCCCGGTCATTGGCGGCGGCGGGGATTGCCTACGAGGATTTCTGGCGGAACCAGGTGCGCATGGCGCTTAAGCAAAAATGAAGGCTGCCCTTGAACATTAGAACGATAACCAAACCGGACCGCCAGGCAGTCCTGGAAGTGATTCATTCTACCGGCATGTTCTCGCAGGAAGAAGAACGGGTGGCGGCAGAAGTGATCGATACTTTTCTGAACAAGCCCAATCAGCATGATTATATTATTACGGTGATTGAAAACGAGCAGGGGGCCATTGTGGGCTACATTTGCTATGGGCCCACACCCATGACCGAAGGCGTAGTGGATTTATACTGGATGGCCGTTCATCCCGGTCGGCACCGGCAGGGCTACGGTAAAGCTTTGGTTCAATGGATGGAAAAAGCCGTCCAGGCAAAAAAGGGGAGGTTGATCGTGGTCGAAACTTCATCCAAGGACAAGTATGTTAACACACGTCATTTTTACCAGCGTTTGGGCTATGTAGAAAACGCGCGCATTCGCGATTTTTACTGCCCTGGCGATGACCTTTTGATTTACTGCAAGTATCTCAAGCCGGAGGGCGCTTAACATGGAACGATGGCAGAAGCTTTTACAGAAAAGTTTGACGACCGCGGAGGAAGTGGCCGAGGTTTTCGGTCTCGATGTGAATGAAATCCGCCGGGTGGCCGGTGCTTTCCGCATTCGCATCAATCCCTATTACTTGGGCCTGATCAAAGCCAAGGGCGATCCCCTTTACCGCCAAATGGTGCCCGACGCCCGCGAGCTGGAGGGAACCTGTGGGTTAAACGATCCGCTGGCCGAGGACCAGGAGTCGCCTGTGCCGGGGATTGTGCACCGCTACCCCGACCGTGTCCTGTTCCTGGTCTCGCATGAATGCGCCTCCTATTGCCGTTTTTGCACCCGCAAACGCATGGTGGGCGACTTTCACAAAATGCATCCGCAATTCATTGAGAACGGGTTGGCCTATATCCGCCAGCATCCGGAAATACGCGATGTGATCGTATCCGGCGGCGACCCGTTCCTGCTCGCCGATGAGCGTTTGGATGGCATTCTGCGTGAATTGCGGGCGATTCCCCATGTGGAAATTATCCGCATCGGGACCCGTGTGCCTTGCGTCTTGCCCCAGCGCGTGACGGCCAAGCTGGCGCGCATGCTGAAAAAATATCACCCGCTTTTCATTAACGTGCATTTCAATCATCCGGACGAAATTACGCCGCAGTCGGCCAAGGCCCTTAACCGGTTGGCCGATGCCGGCATCCCGCTGGGAACCCAGACGGTCCTGCTTAAGGGCGTCAACGACGATCCCGCCGTGATGCAGCGGCTCATGCAGAAACTGCTGGCCTGCCGCGTGCGACCGTATTACATCTATCAGGCCGACCAGGTGGCTGGCACGGAGCACTTGCGCACGACC
>CAYYBV010000046.1:0-5732 GCA_964469675.1 uncultured Verrucomicrobiota bacterium | reverse complement strand
GGGGTTGGAGATCATCAAGGGGCTGCGGGGCTGGACTTCCGGCCTGGCGGTGCCGCACTTCGTCATTGACACTCCGGGTGGTGGCGGCAAGGTGCCGCTTCTGCCGGATTACTTGGAATCCATGACGGATGAAAAAGTGATTCTGCGCAATTATCAAGGCAAGCAGTTTGTGTATCAACAGGTCCAAACCAAGCACGCGCCGGCCGCGCCGCGCGCAAAAGTTCCATCGCCCATTGAATCCTGGGCCCTGAAGGAAAAAGTGCGTAAGCGGAAAGAACCGGCCGCTATTACGGTGCCGCCGGCACCGGTTGCACGCTAAGTCGTCTAACGGGGTAAATGCTCATCGGCGTGGGTGCCGATTACGGCTGATAAATGTGCGCACCTGTTGGACAACTTTGGGCACAATACGCCCTTCCGGCACAGTGGTTTGATAAACCCCGCCCACATAAAGAGCGGCCTTGCCTTTGCCGCCGGCGATGGCGATATCAGCCTCGCGGGCTTCGCCGGGTCCGTTCACCATGCAGCCCATGACTGCCACTACCGGCCAGGCAGCCGGTGGATGGCCGCCACCAAATGTTTGCGCCAGCATGTCCAGTGCTTCTTCAACCCGGTGGGCAAGGGCTATGACGTCAAGTTCCACCCGCCCGCAGGTCGGGCAGGAAATAATTCCGGGGCCGGGCGGGCGCAGTGCGAGCGCCCGTAAAATCTCCAGACCGGATTTAACTTCCCGTAAAGGGTGTTCCGTCAGCGAAACGCGAAGAGTGTCGCCGATGCCCTCTGCCAGCAGGATGCCCAGGGCCGTGGCCGAGCGTACGGCGCCGGTGAGTAGCGTGCCCGCTTCGGTCACACCCAGATGCAGGGGGTAATCGGTGGCTTGCGCCAGTAGGCGATAGGCTTGCACCGTGCGCACGGCATCCGAAGCCTTTACTGAAATTTTAATTTCGTGGTAGCCAAGTTTTTCAAGGATATGTACGTGTTTCATGGCGCTGGCCACGAGCGCCCTGGCCGTGGCGCCGCCGTATTTTGCCAGGATTTCTTTTTCCAGCGACCCGGCGTTTACCCCGATGCGGATGGGCACCTTGCGCTCGCGCGCGGCGCAAACCACTTCACGCACATTAACGGTCGAACCGATATTGCCGGGGTTAATCCGCAGGCCGTCCACGCCGGAAACCAGCGCCTGGACGGCTAGGCGGTAATCAAAATGGATGTCGGCCACGAGCGGAATGTGGATTGCCCGGCGGATCACGGCCAGCGCGCGCGCGGCTTTCTCGTCCGGTACGGCCACCCGGATGATGTCGCAACCCGCATGCTCAAGCTCGCGGATTTGGGCAATCGTGGCCCGCGCGTCACGCGTGTCGGTCTTGGTCATGGCTTGAACTGTAATTGGCGCGCCGCCGCCTATCGCCACGTGGCCGATCTGGATCCGCCGTGTCTTCCGTCGCCGCGCCAGGATTGATGTAGCTACATTGCGCATGGCCTTAAGATTATCCTTTTTTCATTCCCTCGCACGTTCGTCTTTAAGGTTCAAGGTGTTGGGCGTCACAGTTTCTGGCACATCCGGTGCGTTGGTCTCGGAATCGGACGCCGCATCGGTGAGGATATTGGTCGCCGCCATCTGCCGGGCCACATCCTTCGACAGCTGGCGCAGCTGATAGAGGCGTTGAAAATCACGTCCCGAAAGCAGGATGATTGCCGCGATAAACAGGAAAAAGAAAACCTGGTAAATCCAGCCAATCAGTTTTGGGTGAATTGGCCGCCGGGTAACCAGTTCCCACAAGGAAAACATGATGTGTCCCCCGTCGAGCACCGGAATCGGAAGTAAGTTGATGATGGCCAGGTTCACGTTCAGGAAGCACATGAACCACAGGGCGATCATGATGCCTTTGCGCACGGCGTCCTGGATCATGTAAAGAATCATAGGCGGCCCGCCGAGTCCCTCGGCCGTGTGCCGGGCCTCCTTGGAGACCAGCGCGCGGACCACCCGCAGGATCATGGTGGCGTGGCCCTTCAGTTGAACGCTGGGCGGGATGTGGACCACCTGGTCGTAATCCACGGCCAGCGGATCAAAGCGGATACCGATCCGCGCACGACCCAGAGCCGGGTCGCGCTGCGGCGCAACGGTTAGGTCCAGGATTTGCCCGTCGCGTTCCACGGCCAGCGGCGTGAGCAGGTCTGGCCGGGCGGCCACGAGCGTGACCAGGTGTTCGATGCTAAGCACGGTTACATCGTTAAACCTTAAGATAATGTCTTCCGGATGAACGCCGGCCCGGGCGGCGCTGGACTCCGGCTCTACGGCCATGACCTTGCAAAGCGTGACCTCGCGCACGCCGTCCACCATCCGGAAGCCCAGCGTGTTTTTTTCCGTCGGCACTGTGAGCAGATTGGTGCCGGCCGGGGTGCGTACGGCGAAACGGACGGTTTCAAAGCGCGCGTTTTCCTGGATGACATCGTTCCAAGTTTTGACGGGAATATCATTGACCGCAAGAATTTCATCGCCAATCCGCAGGCCGCTGGCATAGGCCGCCGAATTGGTGGCCACAAAGCCGACAACGGCGGAACGTTCGCCCGGTGTGGACGGCTTGCCACCCCAATAGACAATCCAGGCGATGATTGCGGCCAGAACAATGTTGCCGGCGGCGCCGGCCGCCGCGACGACGATTTTTTTCCAGGGCGCAACCGGGGGTATGGGTCGCGGCGCCGGTGTCGCCGGCGCGCTGTTTGCTGAAGCGGCCGTGGAATCGGCTGGTTCGGGTTTTGCGGCAGACGCGGCATCATTTGGGTCCATCTGCGGCAGGGCCACATACCCGCCAACAGGAAAAATCCCGATCTTATACACGGTGCCGCGATGTTTCTTTTGCCAGATAGCCGGTCCAAAACCCAGCGAGAAAACTTCAATGACCATGCCGAACATGCGGGCAGTAATGAAGTGGCCCAATTCATGGGCAAAGATTGATATGCAGAACAAGAGCAGCACGATGATGGTGACATAGATGCCGTATAAAATCACATCCATATATTTCCTCGATTGGTTGCCTTACATTTATCAGCGTCCGCCGTTTGATTGCAACTGGTCCGGCTCAACACTCTGGCATCCCGGCGCCTTAATCCTGAACGTCTTTTTATTATTTCCGGATCAGTTGGCCGGCTTCCGCGCGTGCCCAGCAATCGGCTGCCAGAATATCGGGCAGGTCCGGATCGGTTAGCGCGGTATGCCGCTCCAGCACTTTTTCCACTGTGCGCCAGATACCGGGGAAGGAAAGTTTGCCGTTTAAAAATTCCTGGACAGCTATCTCGTTGGCCGCGTTCAGGATTACCGGCATTGTGCCGCCCGCGCCGGCCGCCGCCCGCGCCAGGCGCAGACAGGGGAAGCGCGCCTCGTCCGGCGCTGCAAAATGAAGCCTGCCGAGCCTTGTCAAATCAAGGGCCGGCAGTCCACCGTCCAGGCGTTCCGGCCAGGTCAGTGCGGACTGGATGGCGAAGCGCATGTCAGAAACACTGAGCTGGGCCAGAATATTGCCATCCTTGAATTCGACCATGGAATGTACGATGCTTT
The DNA here is from genome assembly GCA_964469675.1 of uncultured Verrucomicrobiota bacterium. Taxonomy (GTDB): domain Bacteria; phylum Verrucomicrobiota; class Kiritimatiellia; order JAAZAB01; family JAAZAB01; genus VSJD01. Next base: position 2,179 of record CAYYBV010000046.1, on the reverse strand, counting down.
CCGGGTGCATCACAACTGCAATTTGCTCCAAGGGCATGCCGAAAAGCCAGTGGGCTTCAATGATTTCCAGTCCTTTGTTCATCATGGTGGCCGAATCCACTGTAACCTTGCGGCCCATGTTCCAGCGGGGATGCTTGAGAGCCTCGCCTACGGTAACTTTCTCCAGGTCCAGGTGTGGTTTATTTGCGAATGGCCCGCCCGAGGCGGTTAACATGAGGCGGCACACGCGCTCGGCCCCCTGGCCGGCCAGGCACTGAAAAATGGCGTTGTGTTCGCTATCTACCGGTAAAATCCGTGCACCCGTGGCGCGGCTGGCGGCCATAACTTTTTTACCGGCCGCCACCAGGACTTCTTTGGTGGCCAGCGCCACGTCCGTGCCCTGACGCAGGGCTGCCAGTACGGGAAATAAACCGGCCAGGCCCACGACGGCCACGAGAACAATATCAGCGCTGGGAAGCGCGGCCAGCTCCTCCAGGCCTTCCGGTCCGGTACACACTTTCAATCCTGACGGGGCCATTTGCGTGGCCTGCTGTGCGGCTTTGTGATCGGTGACGGCTACGCGGTCAACTGCAAAAAGACGTGCCTGTTCCAACAAGCGCTCCACCTTGGTTTGGGCTGCCAGCCCGATGATCCGGAACCTGTTGGGAAATGCGGACACCACGCGCAATGCGTTTTCCCCGATGGAACCGGTGCTGCCCAGGATGACAATATTCTTCAGGGTGTTGCTCATTAAATCGCCAGTATGATTTTGACGTATATGTACAGCGCCGGTGCGCCGAAAAGGAGGCTATCCAGCAAATCCAGCGCGCCGCCCATGCCGGGCAAAAGTCGGCCGGAATCCTTGCTGTTTGCGGCGCGCTTGAGCATGGATTCGGCCAAGTCGCCCACGGTGCCCAGGACCGGTAACAGGATGCCGAGGATAATGGCATCCTGAATTTGCATGGTAATCACGCCAAAATAACCGCCGGTGATAAAAAAAACACCCAGGCTGGCCAGCAAACCGGTAGCCACGCCGCCGATAAATCCTTCCCAGGTCTTGTTCGGTGAAATGCGTGGAATCAGCTTGTGCCGCCCCACGCTCCGGCCGACGAAGAAGGCGCCGATGTCCGTGAACTTAATGACGACGATCAGGTAAAACACCAGCCATAATCCAGTGGGTCCGATGGGATTCAGCCATGTGGGGCATTCCCAGGTAAAAACCAGCTTAGTGAAATAGTTGAACAGGAACGGCACATACAGGATGCCGAGCAGCGTACAGGCCATTGTGGCCAGGGGTTGGCCATTGTTTTTCTGCGGAAACTGCCTGATGAGAATAGCAATGATGGTGACGAACAGGATCATCAACTCGTAATCGCCTGCCAGACCCTCGGTTTGCATAGTGAGCGCGAGCCAGGTTCCGGCGATTAACAGGATGCTGGCGAGGACCCCCATGATGCGAAAACTTGGTATGACCATGGCGTCGAGCAATTGGTAGAATTCCAGAACCGCGATGGTCGCTATGGCACAAAGCAGTATGCAGATGCTTAAAGACGGGGCCCAGTTGGCCGTGACCAAGAAGGCTGCCCCGAGACATAGTCCGCTCGCGATGCGTTTGTTTAATACCGTCATGCCAATTATCTGCCTGGTTAGCTGACCTGGCCGAAGCGCCTTCGCCGGAGGGCGTAGGCCGCCAAGGCCTTGTTAAAAGCGTCTTCGCGGAAATCGGGCCAGAGCGTTTCCGTGATATAAAGTTCGGTGTAAGATGCCTGCCATAACATGAAATTGCTGAGCCGCATTTCGCCGCTGGTCCGGATCAGTAAGTCCGGATCCGGCACATCCGGCGCAAACATGTGTCGGGCAACCAGGCTTTCGTTAATATCCCGCACGGCCAAGCTGCCGTCCTGGACACGCTGGGCGATGGCGCGAACGGCCTGGGTGATTTCATCCCGCGCCCCGTAGCTCAAAGCCAAAATCAGCTGGCGCTGGGTAAATTTTTCCGTGGCCTTCATGATGCGCTGGAGTTCATTCCGCACCGGCCGGGGCAGATCGTGCAGGCGCCCGATGGCGCGCAAACGGATCTTTTCCTGGAGCATATCGGTCTCGCGATTTTTTAAAAACTGTGTCAGGATACGCATCAGACCCTTGATCTCGGATGGGGGGCGCACCCAGTTCTCGGTGCTGAATGCGTACAAGGTCAGAT
>CAYYBV010000045.1:0-11526 GCA_964469675.1 uncultured Verrucomicrobiota bacterium | reverse complement strand
GTGTTTCACCCAGTATTTTACGCTTGGCTTCGTCCGAAATTTGCGCGAATAGGATCTTGCCCAGCTGGTGGGCCATGGAAAAGATCGGCGCGTCGCTGCCCCAAACGATCCGATCCGGGCCCAAGTTGGACACGAAGGTTTCAATCATATTGGTGTGTTCGCGGGAATATGTCAAATCCGGGTAAAAATTAGGCAGCTTGCGGGCAGCATCTATATAAGGCTGATAGGCAAACCCGCTGCCCGCATGGGCGGCCAGGAAATTGACTTCCGGGTGCTTTTCTGCAGCCTTGTCAAATCCAAAAAAATTTCCACCCCACGTGTGCGCCAAAACCGGCGCCTTATGCTCACGGGCGAAAGCCCAGACCGGATTGAACAGCGGGCTGTCATACGGCACGCCCACCGGATACAACTTGATCCCGCGGAAAACAGGGTTTTGGAAACAGCGCTCCAGCTCCGGCATCATTGCTTCGGCATAACAGGCGCTGATATGACAATAGCCGATAATCCGGCCGGGAAAGCGCTGCGCGGCCTTCGCAACCTGATCGTTGCCGCGCACAAAATCGGCGGCGATGGCCAGGAGCGAACTCACCGCCACGAGGTCAATGCCACAACGGTCCATTTCCTTGACTTGTTCTTCCAGTGGCCGGGGGTCGGCATTGGTCAAGGATTGCAAATGGGCATGCATGTCAAAAACGGGAAAAGCATCAACCTTTTTTCCCAGACGGCCATATTCAATCAGGGGCATATTCATAGACGCACCTCCTCCATGAGCCTTCGCAAGTTGCCGCCTAAAATCAGGGCTTTATCCGTGTCTTTAATGTCGGCAAATTGAACGTGCGCGATCATGCCCCCGGGTGAAAACTCGGGCAATCCTGATCCGAACAGCAGACGGTCAGCCGGAAAATGCTGCAAAAAAACGCCCGGATTACCGGAAGGGATATAGGCTTGTCCTAGGCATACCCGTAATTGGCGGTGACGCTGGAGAAGCGGATAGAGATAATGGTCCCCGCTATACATCACCCCTGCCAAGATTATGCGTAAATCCGGGAATTCCGAGCACAAAGCATGGATGACCTGTGCGTTTTCATCCTCGGCATGGTATAAAACCGGGATGCGTTTTTCCGAGCAGGCGCGCAACCAGTCGCCGATCAGCCAGCTGTGATAAATCCGGTCAGCCTGGCGCCGATGGGAAAACGGAAGCTGGATCCATAGGGCTTTGGCGCCGGCGGTTTTCATGCCGGCCAGATAATCATCCAGTTTGGGCTCTGCCTGGTGGGGGTGCAAGCCCAGCATAAAGGCCGGGATGAATCGCGGCCGCGCTTTGGCCCAGTCCGCCAGGATCTGATTGCAATCCGGGGCCTGCCCCATACATTTCATGGCATTGTGGTAGACCAGCGCCTTTTGAATTCCAAAATGATCCATCAGGCGCAATATTTCTTCCGGCTGGTGCGGCAAGATACGGTTGCGCGTGGCCCATGCCCCAACCCCGCAAAAACAGTCGAGAATTTCCATGTCCGCCTCCTTCAGTCTGAAATCAATAATCGTTTGCCTTTAGTCATACGAACGCGCGATGTTTATCATATCCAAATATACGGACAACACGGGCGCAATAAAAACCTTTCATAGAATAAGTTGTTTAATATATGCAAGCAATAGTAATTACCTTAATTTTGCATCGCGTCAGTTTGGCGTAGATGCAAGGCGCGAGCGGCGCCGCTGTATAAGCATACTGCAAACCGCTCGCAACGCGGCAGATGCGCCAAAATTACGCGACCGTCTTTTCCGGCGTGCCCGCCGTAGCCTTTGGCGAAGGCCGGCGAACATCAGCGTTTTTGCAGGATGCCTTCATAACTCGTTGGTTTAAAAGGAAAAGTGGTGCAAGAAACAACTTGCATGCCGTGTTTATTGGCTAAATATGACCATGACGCTGATGTTCGTGCAAAATTAAGGAATTAATTTAGCCGGTGATTGCTAGGTTAGGGGCCTGGTACGCTACCATCCCCGGCGCGTGCGTGGAAACCACCGTGGTGCAGAAAGAAAGTTTTACATTCAGTTTAAGTCCCCTATACTTTATGACGCAGGTGTTAAGGGGCAATAAATTGATACAAAAGGCGAGGTGTCATGAAAGCTGGGTTTGCGCGGCAAAAAATTACGCCGCCGGTCGGCACAAAAATGCAAGGGTTTGGTACCAGAGACCAGGCGCAGGGCTGCGAAGGTGCCCACGATGACATTTTTGCAAGGGCCCTTTTCCTTGAGCATCAGGGTGAACAGGTCCTGATCATGGGTTTTGATCTCTGTTTCTTTGGGCGAGAGGAGGCTGATCGGTATCGGGGTGCGCTGGGACGCAAGCTGGATTTGGCCCCGCGGCAAATTCTGCTTAATACCTCGCATACGCACGTCGGCCCTGCCACTGCTTTGTGGAACTGCGGCCCAGACCGGCTTTATCTCGCGGAACTGGAGCCGGCCATATTGCGGGCGGCAACGGCGGCGCGATCTGCCATGCGGGACGTCACGGTGTGGGCCGGTAAAACCAAAACGCGCCTGCCACTGAGCCGCCGCAAACCCGATGACAAAGGTGGCATTGTCTGGCGCCCCTATCTGCAGGGGACGATCTGCGATAGTTTACCATTGTGCCTGCTCAAGGACTTGGCGGGGCATCCGATCTGTCTGCTTTATTCCGTTGCCTGTCATCCCTCCACCATCAGCGGTTGGCAAATTTCTGCGGACTATCCGGGTGTAGCCTCCAGCTTGCTTGATGCATATTTGGGCCTGCCGGATGGAGGCAGCCTGTTTTTGCAGGGGTGCGGCGGTGATACCAAGGCTTGCGTCATCGGAGACGGCCGGGATGAAATTGACGTTTGCTGGCGATCCGGAAGCTGGGAAGATGTTGCGGCGGCTGGCCGGATCGTAGCCGATGAAGTGAAGGCGCTCCTCGCGGTCGGCCTTCAGTCGGTGGAACCGACACTATGTGCCCAAACCGTTGAAATGGAGTGGCCGCTCATGCCGGTCCCTTCCCGTGCCGAACTTGCCGCCTTGGCCGCGCCATCTGCGAGCACCTCGCCCCGGCACTTCTGGGCCCGGCGGCAACTGGAACTCCTGGACCGCGGTACGCCATTGAGAACCACGGCCGCCATCACCCTGCACGGCATTCAGCTTGGGAAGGGATTGCGGATTATCGGGCTGGAGGGAGAAGCGGTGGCTGACTGGGGTCGGCTGATCGAGCGCTTTTATGGTGGCGGGACTACGTTCCCGCTGGGTTACACCGATGGCGCGCAGTTGTATCTTCCTTCCGAACACATGTTGGCGGAAGGCGGATACGAAGTTCGTAGTTACCATGAATATGGCTTTCCCGCCAGCCTGGCTCCGGGGATGGAAAAAATTCTGAAGGATGCTTTGGAATCCTTGCGTGCCCGGGGAGTTCAGTAAGGCATACTGCGGCGCTGGCCGTGTTCGCGCAATGACATTGGTCTTTTGCGCACTTGCCGTTGATCCCGTCTATTTTCGGAATGCAACGCAAACAGCTTAACGCGGCTTGCCATCCACCCAGACCGAAGTGCCCCGCTTGGCGGCCCACGCGCGGTATCCGGCGATGTCATTACCCCATGTGCGATATTTGCTACCCTGGGGCTTACCCGTACATTCTAACTTGATCACGGGGAATAAATTGGTCGGCCGCAGCGGCGGCAACCCGCTGATAACCACCTCTTCGCCTTTTTGGATAAACGGCAGCTCCTTGCCGGTAGTCAGTAGCGTTGCCCGTTTTAACGGGGTTATCAGGTCGGGAAGGCGCAAGGTCGGGCGCCCATCATAGTTCCGCAGGATCAGGTAAAGATTGTTTCCATTCACGGTTTGCCAGCCGTGAGTGACGAACTCAGTGACGTCACCCTTTTCACTGCCATAGATTGCCTCGCCATGGACGGCGAGCCATTGACCCAGGGCCATAGTCCGCTCGACATATTCCGGCGGGAATTGGCCATCGGCCTGCGGGCCCACATTTAAGAGAAAATTACCTTCCTGCCGCGCGCAATCCACGAACAACTTCAGAAGAGCGGCTGTGGAATGCCACGGCTCGCCGATCGCATTGCCCCAAAGACGCATCGTGCTCGTATAGCAGGATTCCCATAAATGGCGGGTGCTACCATAGATGCCCTGTTCCGGTGTGCCGAAGTCACCGATTTCCGCCTCCTTGGGCACGCCGGGATGTCCTTCGATTTGCCAGTAATAGGAATATTGCGGCCATTCGAGGCGATCATTAATCAGGATGTCCGGTTGGAGGCTGCGGATCATTTTGATCAGTTTATGGCTTTCCAATTCCTTGGAAGTGTGCGGCCAGGCGCCGTCAAACCAGATTACATCAATCTTGCCATAATTGGTAAGTAGCTCGCGGACCTGGTCATAAAGATACTTTTTAATCTTTGCCCAGCCTTGCGGGTTACACTGCGGTCCGTCATACCAATCCGGGAGGCGGAAATCAATTAAGGAGTAATAAAGTCCAACGCGCAATCCGGCGGCGCGAAAAGCATCCACGTACTCGCGCACAAAATCACGCTTGGGCGCCTGGCTGCTGCTGGAATAGTCGGTGGTTTTTGTGTCCCAAAGACAATATCCATCATGATGTCGAGTGGTCAGCACGGCGTATTTCATCCCGGCTTGCTTGGCGACGTCCGCCCAAACCCGCGCATCGTAATGTTGGGGGTTCCACTTGCAGGCCATATCGGCATATTCCCGGTGATCGATCTGCTCGCGGTTAAGCGCCTGTTCCCCGCGCCCGTAGACCGCATAAGGACCCCAATGAATGAACATGCCGAACCGTGCCTCATTAAACCATTGCCAGCGAGCCGGAATATCAGCCTTGTTCATCGTTTGCCATCCTTCCGTTTGTTTTTCGTCATCTGATCGTTAGCTGGAAACCGTGCCCGCATCTATATCGGACTGCGCCGTGATTGCGGATCATTTTAATTTTTTTATTGTATCACGCTGCCCGGAAACTTCAAGGTTTTGAGCGCTGAACCCCAAAAAATGCGCGCCGGAGGCGGTATCCAGATCGATCTGAATCGTGCCGTTGACCATACGTGACTTTACGCCGCGTATATATGCGCCGTCGCCGGATAGATCGTAAACGCAAATAAACCGCGTTTCGCGATCATGGCGTCGCCGGATAAGCGTGGGTGTTTTCTGGCCGGTGTTGTAGCCAATGCCGAGGCAGGTAATCAGCTGCTCGCCGGGTTCATGCACCAGCCAGGCCATTAGGCGTTGGCGACCATCTTTAAATTCCCATTGTGAATCCCGGTCAAGCTCGCGGACGGTGGCTGCGGTGAGATGCTGGTAACCATCCCGACTGCCGGGCTTGATGGGTTTGCCGGCGGGGACATCGCCGATGGGGGCCACCAGCTGGGCCGTGGAATGCGCAAGCAGGTCAATCTGTGTTTTGGATGTTGCCTTGACCTCGAAAACATCAACCAGCACACGGTCGCCCAGGGCCAGATAACGGCGGAGCGACGCATCGGCGTAGGCATTCGTGCTTTCGATTGCGGCGGCGGCCCAAACCGGGCCATCGGAAAACCAAAGCAGTTTGCCGGTATGCGGTTCCTGCGAATTGCCGCCGAGGGTTACGGTATTGTGGGCCGCCGTGGTTTTTACCCAGGTTTTGTATTCCTTGTGGGCATAGCTGATCCGGCCGGGGTCCAGGAGCCACTCCCGGCCGTTGGCGAAAAGCATGAGATTGAGTTTGTCAAAATGGCCGTGCCCATTGCCACCGTGTGGTCCGTAATCCAGGAAAGCACAAACGGCATTCGTGTCCCTGCCGCGGCGCAGGATGACCAGCCCGGCCCCGGCCAGCGTTTCGCTCGGTAACGCCGGCGGCCATTGTACAACTGCATTGCTGCCGATCAGCTGCTTGAGTTTTTCGGCATTGCCGTGCGCAAAAGCCTGCGCCAGCACAGGATCATGGTAGGTGTTCCAGCCCCACTCGAATGCCCCGGCAAAGGCTCCCAGGTTGCAGTTGTCGGAGTCATTGATCGCCGGGTACTGGCCGTTGGGATAGGCCACGTGCAGGGGGCCGGTGATCGCTGATATTATTTTGGGATGATCTTGCAGGCGCATGCCGAGCCGGCGGGTGATATTTACGGTCTCGATCAACGCCTGGAGAGCGTAATTATGATAGGCAATCGTGCCCTCGTTCCAGAGTCCATCGGCGCCGATGTTGTTCTCCAGCTGGTCCAGCACGCCATTGCGCATGTTCAGTACGCGTTCGATCAGCGCCGCATCGCCAAGCGTGGAGCCGACGGCGATCATTCCCGCATTAAACCAGGTCTGATGATTGCTGGTCTGCGTAAAGCGCGCGATGGAGTCCGCCGTGGCCCGGAAAAAATCTTCCTCCACGTGCTTGTGGTCGGCCTCGGACCAGGCCTTGGCATTGCGCGTCAGGTCGTAACCCTTGGCAAGTCGGATTACGCCGATCGCCTCGTCAAGGCTCTGGACATAACGGCGTCCGCCCAGGGGCGCGAAAACGCTGACCATACCCCAGCGATCACGGCGTGCGGGGTAGGAGGCATAGTCGTCGGCCAGCCGCATCAGGATGCGGCGAACGCCCTGGGCATAGCGTTCGTCACCGGTCCAAGCGTAGGCCCAGCCGAGCGTAATGGCGGCGTTTTCAATCGTGTGGTGCATGAGACAACGGTATGCGGCGACGGTGCGGGCGTCCTTGTAAATCTTGCCGCAAGCGGGACATTTGTGCTCAGTGAGCGTGAGCATCTGGAGTGTTGCGCCATCGGTGGGACAGGCGTAATAAAAAATCCATGATCCGTAGCCGTCCGGCAACGGCGGCGGGTTGTCAATCAGGGGCTGGGCGGCGCGCACGGCGGCAGCGCGCTGGGCGGTTGCATTGGAAGCAGATTGCATGGCGGCCAATTCCTGCGCTGTTACGGCCAGGCGCGGCGGCGCGGCGAAAATCGGCTGGCCAATGTCCCGTCCGGACAAGGATGTGGCCGTCAAAGCCGGGTTGGTGGTTCCGGTGCCGGAAACATCAGCCGGGTCCGCGTAGCCCCAGCCCGATGCCATAACCATTGCCAGCAGTACAAGCCATTTTGTGCGCATCAATAAGCACATCGGGCACCTTAAGTATGTGGGTTTAGACCGAATTTATGCGTTTTGTTTTGGCCCAAACGGCGGTTATGCCCCTTAACTTGGCCGCAGGGGCTTGGCGTAAAAAGGATAGGCAGCGGCCGGCCAGTTGGGGTCTATATATTTCCAGCGCTTATACATCCAGAGCCACTGCTTGGGCTGCGTGCTGATTTCCTGTTCAAATAACGAGGCAATCTTCTGCGTAATGGTGTGAATGATGTTGTTCCCGGCAATCGCCGGGTCCATGTGTTTTAAGGGCGGCAGGCTGTAAATGGTATATGCCCCATTGGCTTCGGCCCGGCAAAATATGGGGAGCACCGGTGCGCCCGTTCGTTCGGACAGCACGGCGGCGGCGGTGGACATCGGTATGGAAAGCCCGAAAAAGCGGACAAAGAGACCGCCTTCCTCCGGCTTGGTGTTCTGGTCGAGCAGGAGGGCCACATGTTTTTTCTGGCGCAGGGCGCGCAGGAGCCCGCGGATGGCGCCTTGCCGGGTGACGATTTCCACGCCGGCGATGGAGCGCCCCGCACCGATGATGGCATCCACCGCCGGATTAGCCAGCGGCGTGGCCACGGCCACATGCGCAAACCCGTATATGCCGAGTGCCTTGGAGAGCAGTTCCCAATTACCGAAGTGCGCGGTTACGCCAATCATGGGCTGGGTATACACATGCGTTTGCAGGGCGGGATCAAGGGTGACATAGCGGCGCACCCGTTGTTCCGTATGCCGTGAAAACCAGAAGAGGTCCAGCATGACCAGCGCGGTTGTATAGAAAGCGCCGTGCGCGATACGTTGCTTGGCCCGGGACGAAAGCCGCTCGCCAAAGGCGATGTCAAGATTGGAGAGTGTGATCTGCCGCTGCTTGGGCGCCGTCCAATAAACGATGGTCCCGGCGGCACGCGCGCAGGCTAATACGGCCCAGCGGGGCAAGGTGGGCAGGATCACCAGGCCAAGGCGGGTCATTATGGTTTCAATTGCAAACAGGACTTTTTTTGACGCATGCATGCCGGGAAACAATCACATGGTGAGCCGGGCGGGATTTGAACCCGCGACCCCAGCATTAAAAGTGCCGTGCTCTACCAACTGAGCTACCGGCCCCCCATGAATTTGACGGAAAGTAAACCTATGTTAATGCTCCGGATTTGTCAAAGCAATTCCACGGGCAATATTAAAACTCATTAGAAATGTTCCCTTTTTTTGTCGGTATGTTATTGCGTTAGCTCGCGTTCCCAACTACCCCGCAAATTAACAGTTTATCGCGTCTGCGGCCAAGCACTTTGCTGTTTTCTGCCGGCACCCTGCAGAATGATGACAGTTGACGATCCCTTGGGTCAACGCTAGCATATCAGGCGATCGCGCGGGTCGTTGTGTTCCCGTGCCTTGCCAACGCTGACATGCGGGGTTATCCCTGTTTGTGTTTATGAATATGTTGACTTTAATTCACGGATTGACCCGCGCCCAACTTGCGGAACTGTGTGACGAGCTTAATCAGCCTGCCTACCGCGCCCGGCAAATCTGGGATTGGCTGTATCACCGGTTCGCGATCGACTGGTCTGAGATGAAAAATCTTCCGCTCAGCCTGCGGCAGGAGCTTGCCCAGCGTTTTACTCTGACCTCAGCCACGATTGCCCGCACCCAAAGCGAGGCAGGTGTCGGGACCACCACCAAGTGGCTGATTGCCCTGCCGGATGGCGACTGGGTGGAGGAGGTCCTGATCCCGGCCAAGGGGCGCACGACGGTTTGTGTGTCCAGCCAGGTTGGTTGCAAGTTTGCCTGTGCTTTCTGCGCCAGTGGTAAAGCCGGATTCCGACGCAACCTGGAGACGGGGGAAATCGTGGGCCAGGTGATTGCCGCGGCCCGCAATTTGGGGACGACGCCTGCCAATCTGGTCTTCATGGGCATGGGCGAGCCGCTGGATAATTACGATGCTGTCCTGGCCGCCGTCCGGATTATCAACGATGCCGAGGGATTGAGCCTCGGCGCGCGCCGGATTACGATCAGCACCTGCGGGATTATTCCCGGTATTCAACGCCTGGCGCAGGAAGGCCTGCAGGTGGAGCTCTCTGTTTCTTTGCATGCGCCGGACGATGCTTTGCGCTCGCAACTGCTGCCGGTCAACCGCAAATACCCGCTGGCCGAACTATTGGAAGCCTGCCGTGCCTATGCCGAACAAACTGGCCGGCTGATCACCTTTGAGTATACGTTGATCCAGGGCGTCAATGATTCGCCGGAACAGGCCAGGGCTCTGGCGCGGATCCTGTGCCCGATCCATGCGCGGGTAAACCTGATCCCGCTGAGTGCCGTGGCGGAGTTTGAAGGACACGCCCCCTCGCAGCCGGTTATCCGTGAATTTCTTAATATCCTTGAGCATGCGCGGATTAATGCTACCTTGCGTATATCCAAGGGCGGCGGAGTGGACGCCGCTTGTGGACAATTGCGGCGCCAGATAATGCCCAAAACAGACGACGGAGGGCAGACGACAGGCACCGGATCGGAAAAGACATAAAAGTTGGATTTTATTTCGCATTTTTTATTCTGCATTTCTTAAAATGAGCAACCAACTGACCGCCATCAAACTTCCGTCTTCGGCCTTGGTCCTGCCGCCGGAGCTGGCGCCTGCGGCGGCGGATAGTTATCTGACGGATGAATCCCGCCTGCGCGGGCACGCCGAACGGTTTTTTTCCCCGTCATCTGAAGCGCAAGTGGCCGCCGTGCTTAAGGCGGCGGCGGATTCGGGCGTGCCGGTCACGGTTTCGGGCGGACGAACGGGCATTGCCGGCGGAGCCGTGCCGGAGAGTGGCTGGCTTATAAGCCTGGACAAAATGAACCGCCTGACGGCTCTGCGCTACGATCCGGGCGCCAACCGGTTTTATTTGCATTGTCAGCCGGGAGTCACGCTGGAAACCATTCATGCCGCCGTTGAAAAGAAACAGTTTCCCGGTGAGGAAAACTGGGATGCGGACTCGCAAACCGCCTTGCAGCAATTGCGTGCCAAAGGCGCCTGGATTTTCCCGCCGGACCCGACGGAACGTTCCGCGACACTGGGCGGCATGATCGCCTGCAACGCCTCCGGCGCGCGCACGCTTTTTTACGGGCCGACGCGCCGGTACGTAGAGCGCGTGCGCGTGGCGCTTGTCGGGGGCCTGGTGTTGGATGTCGCGCGCGGCGCCAGCGTTGCGGCGCCGGACGGCGCCTTTCAGCTGGTCTTGCCGGATGGCACCGTGCGCGCCGGACGGATTCCGGAATATCAAATGCCGGCGGGTAAAAACGCGGCCGGTTATTTTGCGCGGCCGGGCATGGACCTGCTTGATTTGCTGATCGGTTCGGAGGGAACCCTGGCGGTGGTCACCGAGCTGGTCATTACGCTGGTGCCGGCCCCGGAGACGATTCTGGGCGTGATCGGGTTCTTTTTTTCGGAGCCGGATGCGCTGAATTTTGTGCGTGCCGCGCGTGGCGAAAAAATTTCCGCCGCAATACCGTTGTTGCCCTCTTCGCCCCTGGCGTTGGAATATTTTGATGTCCATGCCTTGAATCTCCTGCGCGACCAGAAAGCGCAGCAAGGCGCAACAAGCGCCATCCCGGCCCTGCCGGAAAAGGCGCACACGGCTGTGTATATCGAGCTGGCGACCACGGAAGCAGGCTTGGAACAAGCGGCTGAAGCGCTCCTGGCGCTCCTGGAAGTCTGCGGCAGTTCCGCGGATACGGCTTGGACGGCCATGACCAACGAGGAAACCGAACGCCTGAAAGCCTTTCGGCATGCCCTGCCGGAAACGATCAACCAGCGGATTGGCGAGCGGGCCAGAAAATTCCCGGGATTAACCAAGTTGGGCACCGATTTGGCCGTGCCCGATGACGCCCTGTTGAAGATGATGGCCGCCTACCGCAATCTGCTGGATGCCGCAGCCCTGGACTATGTCATCTTCGGGCACATTGGCAATAACCATGTCCATGTCAATATTCTGCCGCGTAACCTGGATGAGTATGCCCAGGGCAAAGCGCTTTACCTCGAACTGGCGCGCAAGGCGTTGGGGTGGGGCGGCACAGTTTCCGGTGAACACGGTATTGGCAAGTTGAAGAAACCGCTTTTGCGCCTGATGTTAGGCGAGGACGGCATCGCCGCCATGCGTGCTGTCAAAATGGTCTTCGATCCCGCCGGTCTCCTGAATCCCGGCACGCTGTTTGACCGCTAAGCTCCGGGAACTATTTTGTCTGCCAGAGTCGCGCCGGGCGGCGGGCCGTGTGCGCCAAAGTTATCGCTTGGGCAAAATTATCCGGCAAGCTACCGATCCATTTCATATCAGTAAATTTTTTATTGCGGGCCAGCGGGAAGTTATCCGGACCGGTATGCGTATGGCTGGCTGCCCACACAATATTTTCAAGCGCGATCCCGGTGTCTGCGTCCCA
>CAYYBV010000044.1:0-11734 GCA_964469675.1 uncultured Verrucomicrobiota bacterium | reverse complement strand
AGCAGCGATGTTTTCGATCGGCGTGTCGGGAAGCGGTGGCTTCGATGGACCGAGGATGTACCCCCCACTTTTGCCCATCTCACGGCACAACCTGCCAACCTCGGCTTTAATACTCTGGGGTGTGCCGGTAGAAAGCGTACCCTGGCACCCTAGTCCGCCCCAGAACGTGATCTGCTTGCCCCATTTTCGTTTCAACGCATAGGGATCCATCGCTTCGGGTTGCACGCTTTCCAGTACGTCGAGACCAATGTCAACGATGTCCGGCATAATTTCAGCAACATTGCCGTCACAATGCACTATGGACACCTTGCCTTGTGCTCGAATTGCCTCGCAAATCTTTGCCCAGCGCGGCTTGATAAACTTACGCCATAGAGCCGGCCCCAACGTCACCCCATTCTGGTAGCCCCAGTTATCACCGATCATCAGCGCATCGGCAGGCATGTGCTTGACTGAGTCGATCATGGCCAGCAGAAGCTCGGTCACCTTATCCAGCAAGGCCCCGTAGAATTTCGGCTCGCTGGCGGCGTCCATCAAAACGTTCTCAAAGCCCCGGATCTGCCAAGAACGCTCGAATAGGCCCCAGCTAAGCCCCACAATGCTGTACTTATCCGCATTCGCCTTGCGGATACCTTCGTCTCTGGCAAAAGTTTCTGCTGAAATAAAACGTTCTGCGGATGGAAAAACATAACCATCGAGCGTAGGCTCTTTGCAACCCGGCTCGAGTTGCCGGAAGCCGTTGACGTCCCGCTGCCATAGCGAGCCGTAGATATCCATGAATCGCTGGCCACCCTCATTATTCTGCGGCCAACAATCGTAGGGCGACAGCCAGACGACGAAATCCATCGCCCGGGCGCGCCAATCCGGAGACCCATAGAACACATCCATTCGCTGCTGCTCGGGAACACCGAGCGGCAGTATGTACGGTACGGGCTTGGTTTCGTGGTGGCGAATTTGCTCAATAATGTAATCGCGGGGTTGCATGCCATTCCTTTCCTTCTGTTTACAATATGGCGAATCAATTTTTTACATACCCCGCTCTTAAGCGGGGTCGTGGGTTCAACTCCCATCTGCCGATCCACTTTTGCCTGCTTCTTTGCGACGATGCCCGCCGGGATATTCGGGCAACACAGAATCAGACAAAAAAGACACTTTGTCACCCTGTTTCTCGCAGACACTTTTCAATTCGTTGTCGTAAAACCTCAAATCCTTTAATGGTTGGATTCTTATCAAAATAGAGCGCGACTTGAACCAAAAGCGTCTTTCCGCTCATCCTTGTATAAATAGCACCAAGCCCTGATATGCCTCGTATTCTTTGGCCAGACAATTAATAATTTCGCGTGTAAATTTCTTTACGGGTCAAATCATAGAACGCACATTTCGTGCGATCAGATAACAACCATCATATAACAAGCAAAGCGCAATCACAGCCGCAACTGCATTCCATTGCTGCTTTATTAATTTTCACTCAACACACCGCCAAACATCCTTGCCGCTCTTTTGCATGGCCAGCCGAGCAGTAAAATCTCTCGCTTTGGCAGTCTTAATAAAATTTAGAGAACGCCGCGATTTTTACCGGCAAAAATCAAAAAGAATTTTTTTGTTACAATACGCCATAAAAGGATGTTTTTCAATGTCCTACCGGCTTGCGAGGCAAACCGATCGCAAGGTAAAATCATAAATCAGCTTGAATACTGTCATGAAAATGTTTATTGTCAACGCAGTGAAAAAAATTAAAATCGGCATCAGTTCCTGTTTGCTCGGCGCAAAGGTCCGTTATGACGGCGGACACAAACTTGACAATTTCATCGCAAAGACGCTTTCGAAATACTTCGTTTTTATAGCTGTCTGCCCGGAATACGAATGCGGCTTGGGCGTGCCACGCGAAGCCATGCATCTGACCGGCAACCCGAATTCTCCCCGGCTGGTCACCATTGAAACGGGCATAGACCATACTGATCGCATGCAGAAATGGGCCGAAAAACGCCTCGGGGAGCTTGAGCGCGAAGGCTTGTGCGGATTTATATTCAAGAGCCGTTCCCCAAGCAGCGGAATGGAAAGGGTCAAGGTTTACAATGAAAAAAATTGCGCTGTCAAAACCGGCACAGGCATTTTTGCACGGATGTTCATGCAACGCTTCCCCCACCTTCCCGTCGAGGACGAAGGACGCCTGACCGACCCGAAGCTGCGTGAAATGTTCATTGAAAATATTTTCATTTTGATGGAATGGCGTGAGGCCGTAGCGAGCGGCAGGCTCCCGGACCTGATAAATTTCCATGCACAGATGAAATACACTTTCATGGCGCGTTCCCCCGCATTGCTCGCGCAAATGGGCCGACTGCTTGCCAGCCATAAAAAGGGCGCAGCGTCCACAATAAGAGACGGTTACTTCGAGCTGCTCAAGGCGATGTTAAAAAAACACTCGACGCCCGCCCTGAACACAAACGTACTTCAGCACATGGCCGGTTATTTCAAGAACGAATTGACGCCAGTGGAAAAGGAGGAATTCGCCCAAATCCTCGCGAATTACCGGGACGGATTTTTACCACTCATACTCCCGGCAACCCTCGTCCGACATTACGCAAGGAAATACGCGACCGGCTACCTTTTGCACCAATTTTACCTGAACCCGCACCCGCTTGAACTTCAATTACGGAACCATGCCTGATGCGTCTTGGCTACTGCTGCATCAATCTAACTTTGCGATCAAAAAAGCCCCCCATTTATACGGGGCGCTCGCTGATCAAGCGGCTTTTTTCGATTGAAAAAGCCTCGACACTTGCCGCGCAAAACGTCGTTGATTTACTCGCGATCCTGGAATGGAACCTGCGCAATGGCATATTGATTTTCAGGATAACGAGCGACCTGTTCCCGCGCATGACGGACCCGGATTGCGGATATCGAATCAAAACACTCAATGCATCCTCAAAAATAATACGCAACCTGCATTTAATCGGCGCTTACGTCAAAAAACACAAAATGCAACTTTCGTTTCATCCCGGTCCATTCGCGTTGCTCGGCTCGCCGAATGACCAGGCCAACATCGCGGGAAGCAGGGAAATAGAGGCACACGCGCGCATCGCCGAATATATATGCGAGGGCGGCGTCCTCGACATACCCATTAACATCCATATCGGCGGCTCTTACAACGGCGACTTCGAGCGGACCGCCGACCGCTGGCTGAAAAATTTTGAGAAGCTCCCACAAATAGCCCGCAAACGGCTCGCGCTTGAAAACGACGACCGGCTCAACGGCTGGTCCATAAGAAGGCTGCACCGCCTGATCTACTCCCGCTCGGGCGTGCCCCTGACGATAGATCTGCACCATTTCCGTTTTTGCCACGATGAATATTCCCTGGCGGAAGATTACCGGCTGGCAAAGTCAACCTGGGGCTATCGCTCGAACGAGGTTCATTATTCCGAGTCTGCCGCAAGCCCATCGAAGCGGACGCCACGCGCACATGCGGATTACCTGAAACGCGCCCTCCCGGATTTTGTCCTGAAGGACAACGACGCCCATGTCCTTCTTGAAGCCAAAGCCAAGGAACTTGCCCTGCTGCAATACCGAACCCGTTTCAAGATTCGGGAAACCGGGAACTAATCCGGAAGAAGAAATCACTTTACGGACTTCGCCGGCACGCAATTGACGTCAAATCGCCTAACGCGCTCGTGGCAATATGGGACTGCATTTTTACGGGTGTAATAGTCCTGGTGATAATCTTCCGCCGGCCAGAACCTTCCGGCAGGCTCTATCAAAGTCACCGCCTCAATCCCACGCGCGCGTAGCTCCGCTATGAGCTTTACGGCAAACTGTTGCTGTTCACGGTCATAATAAAAAATCGCCGAGCGGTATTGTGTGCCGGCATCCGGTCCCTGCCGGTTCAACAGGACCGGGTCATGTATTTCAAAAAATAATTTCAAAATTGTTTCATAATTGATTGTTCTTTTGTCGTAAATGACCTCTACGGATTCCGCATGCCCGGTTTGCCCCGAACAGACCTCCTCATAGGATGGATAGGGTTTCGAGCCGCCCGTGTAGCCAGACGTTACGGCGAGTACGCCAGGCAACTTTTTCATCCAGTATTCAACCCCCCAGAAACAGCCACCCGCCAAGAGCGCCCGGCCTATTTTTTCGGAATGAACGGGCGCGAAGCTAATGGAAATCGAATTGACGCAATTGCGCCGATTTTTCGGAGTGAGATTCTCGCCTTCAAAGACGTGCCCCAGATGGGCGTTACACCGCGCGCACACGATTTCCGTGCGAATTTTGTCAGCATCAACGATTTTTTCTACCGCGCCCGGAATTTCGTCCTCAAATCCAGGCCAGCCGCAGTTAGTTCTGAATTTGTCATCGGAACGGTATAACGGCCCATCGCACTGGCGGCAGAGATAGACGCCCACCCCGGTTTCGTTGTTATATTTTCCGCTGAACGGCAACTCCGTTGCCTTTTCGATAATTACCCGTTTTTCCTCCGGCGTAAGTTCGTTGATTTTCGGGGAAACCTTTGCACGCCTTTTAACTGCACGCTGTGCCTCGGAAAGTTTCATAAAAAAAGGAGTCATGGGCCCACCCCAATAGACCACATGAACTTCACCGTTTGTCTCTTACCTCAATTTTGCACGAACATCAGCGTTATTGTCATATTTTGTCAATAAAAACGGCGTGCAGGTTGTTTTTTGCACCACTTTCCCTTTTAACCCAACGGGGTATGAAGGCATCCTACAAAAACGCTGATGTTCGCCGGCCTTCGCCAAAGGCTACGGCGGGCACGCCGGAAAAGACGGTCGCGTAATTTTGGCGCATCTGCCGCGTTGCGAGCGGTTTGCAGTATGCTTATACAGCGGCGCCGCTCGCGCCTTGCATCTACGCCAAACTGACGCGATGCAAAATTAAGGTGGTAATTAAAAACCAAACCGGCCCAGGATAAATGGAATAACGGTTTCGACCCTCAAAATACGTGTCCCGACCTGGATAGGGCGGCATCCGACCTCGGCCATCTTCCCAAGCTCGTATGGAATAAATCCGCCTTCCGGCCCGATCACGAGTGTTATCGGCGGCGGCACAATCTGCGGACAACTATGCTCAGCACCGGGATGGGCAACGAACGCCGAGGTGCTTTGGATCAGTGCAGGCAACTCATCTTCAACAAACGGCTTGAAGAGAGGCCGCAGGTTTACTTCCGGCAAAATGGTGTCGCGCGCCTGTTCCAGCCCGAGGATCAGGGCTTCGCGGATGCCGGCTGGTTTCAGGACTGGGCTCTGCCAATAGCTTTTTTCAACCCGCGCCCCGTTGATGAAATCCAGACGTTTGATACCTAGGCTGGCGACCATTAACAACACCCGTTTGATTACTTTGGGACGTGGCAGGGCTACAACCAAGCTGATTTTCAACGGAGGGGGCGGGGCCTCGACCAGGGTGACTTCCATTTCCACGGCCTCGGCGGTCATTGCGATAACGCGCCCCCGGCCGATCAAACCACCCAGCCGCCCTACAGCCAGTTCGTCGCCAATTGCCGGCTGATGCACCGTGAGAATATGTTCCCGCCGGCGCCCCTTCAGCCGGACGGCGTTGCCGGAGCAAAAATCATCTTCATGTAAAACAATCAGGTTCACAGCTTACCTGTCTGACGCCGCCACGGCCACAAGCTAAACGCATCAATTTTTGCGATCAATCTGCCGGCTGGCACGGCACGGCCGATGGACGCGAAATCAAGCGTCATCAGGAGTGTCCGCCTTTGGCGCCGATCATGACCCGCGTCAGACCGGGCGACGTAAAGCCGCGTTCCGTTTGTTGGTTTTATGCCATTTGCGCCAGCTTGCGCAGGCCAAAGGCCAGAATGATCATATTGATCGCCATGATGATGGCAATGATGCCGATGATTTGCATCAATACCACTGCCGCGATAATGGGTGCCCCGATTAGGACCATGGCAAACATAATCCCGATGATGCCTTCCACGAGCAGCAACCATTTATGGGCGTGCACCTGCCACAGGCGTATGGCCGTTGCCATGCGCATGATGCCGGTAATCATGACCAAGCAAGCCATCAGGTAGATCACAAAAGCCTCGGTGATGAGCGCGCTGAACAGTGGGCTGCTGAAAATGGCGATGCCCGCCAGGATGTAAAATATGCCTCCCAAAAGCGCCAGCCAACGGGAGCCGCCCGTGTGCCCCGCCACGGCACCAACAATCAGCAGCACGCCGTCCACCAGAAAAAACAAGCCCATGAGCTGCACGATGCCGATCAGCACACAGGCTGGTTTTAAAAAGGCAAACAGGCCGAGAACAATTGCCAGAATGCCGCGCAATAGCATGACCCACCAGGCGCCCCGGAGTACTTCTGCGAACAGACCGCCTTCTGCTGTTTGCATGCCGTATCATCTTTCTTTTTCAGGGCACGGCGCGTGAACCCGTGGCCGGCCTCTTGCGTAAAAATACAGCCTTTTCCCCAGCACCTACTGTGTATTATTCTATTGGCTGGTGCGGAAAGATCAACAACATTAAACCAACTCCCATTATTCTTGAAGCTCTGGCAGGCTTTTGCTATCCATGGACCCGCTAAAAGACTGACGCTTGTAGCCCGGTGCGGCCAATACGGACGACAAGTGCGCCGATCCTGCCATTTGTTCTGCTGGCGCTTCAGCACGCTCGGCGAAATTGGACGTAAAGTTGGTGGTTGCTGACCCGTTGAAAGGCGGATCGGATTGTTTTGCTGTTTAACTGCTGACCGGTTTGCTTTATTGTAGACATATGCAACCGATTTTTAAAATAGGCCGCATGAGCCGCATTTTCCTGGCTTACCGGCGGCGGCAAGCGGCGCCGGACTCCCTGCCCCTGCGCCTGTGGATTGAAACCGCCAGCTGCTGTAATTTGCGGTGCGTTATGTGTCCCAATAAGGATCTGGCTGCCGCCAACAAGGGCCTGATGTCCCTTGAACTATTTCAAAAAATCATTGATCAGGCCCGCCATTTTGCCCTTGATGTCAACCTGCATCACCGCGGCGAGCCGTTGATGAATCCAGCGCTTTTTGATATGATCCGTTATGCCAATGCCGCTGGGCTTAAAGTCCGCTTTCATACCAATGGAACCCTGCTGGATGAGGCCAAGGCGCGCCGCCTGCTGGAAGCGTGCCCCGACCTGGTCTCGTTTTCCTTCGATGGTTTTACCAAAGAATCTTACGAGCGCGCACGCGTAGGGGCCAATTTTGAGCAAACGCGTGATAATATTTTGCGCCTTATCAAGATCCGGCGTGAGTTGGGACAGCACAAACCGTACGTGGTCATCGAAAAAATCCGCTTTCGGAACCAGGCGGCCGCCGGTGATCCTGTTGCCATCCAGAATTTACGCCGCCAGTTTTTGGAAGCCGGAGTGGACGAAATCATCGAAAAAGAGGAATACGTCTGGGCCGCGCCCACGGCACCCGAGTCCCCGGCAAAACACACGTGCGCCGTATGTACTTTCCCCTGGTATGCCATGGTTATTTGTGCCGACGGCACGGTTACACCCTGCCCGCAGGATTTTTATGCCACCCTGAAGCTCGGTAACGCCAGGGTAACGTCGCTCAAGGAAATCTGGAACGGCCCGGCTTACCAGCAGCTGCGCCGGCAGTTCGCCACGGACATCGAGTCGCTGGCCATTTGTCGCAAATGTGATCGCCTGCGGCGGAAAACGGTTGGCGGCGTGCCCTTGCAGTACATGGCCACCTTCCTGACCGACCAACTGCTCAGCTACGGCCGGCTCCGAAAATTGATCGGCACCCATGAAAGAAACTGAATTGTGCAAAATTTTGCCGCGAAGGCGCACAGCACCGGATCAGACCGCACAGTCGGATCAAAGCGCCTGCCCATTGAATCTCGAAATTACATAGTCATCCGCGGAAACATGTCCCCGGCCGGACCAACCGCTATGCAAGGCGGTAATGTCACGGGCCGCGCAGTGCATTTTAGTTGCCAAAACAAATCGGTGGCCAGCAAAATCACATCATGAACATCCTGCTCCTTGCCCCCCATCCGTTTTACCAGGAACGCGGCACACCCATCGCCGTAGACCTCCTGCTCACGGCTCTGTCGCGGCGCGGCGACCAGGTGGATGTGGTAACGTTCCATGAAGGCACTGGGAAAACCTACCCCGGCGTCACTTTGCATCGCATCCCGCGCCTGCCTGGCATGCACGGGATCCGTCCGGGATTTTCGTTCAAAAAACTGGTGTGTGATGCGTTCGTACTGGCCAAGGCCTTGCGCCTGGCCGCGCGCGGGACCTACGGGGTCGTGCACGCGGTGGAAGAATCCGTATTTATGGCCATGCTCATTCGCCGGCTGTTCCACATTCCCTATGTATTTGATATGGATTCTTCGCTTCCCCGGCAAATGATTGAAAAGTTCCGGTTTCTGGTGGTATTCAGCCCAATCCTAAAATGGTTTGAAGGCTGCGCCATTCGTCATGCCTTGGCCGTTGTTCCGGTTTGCGATGCCTTGGCGGATATTGCCCGGCCTTACGCGCCGCACAAGCTGTGCCTGTTGCGGGATATTTCCCTACTGGCCCAGGCCCCTTTGAACGATAGCAGGGGGCTTCAGCCGGCCTTGGCCACCATTCCACATCCCTGTTTCCTGTATATTGGCAATCTGGAACGATACCAAGGACTGGATCTTTTGATGGATAGCTTTGCCCTTCTGTTACAAAAAGGCACCCGGGCATCGCTGGTAATCGCCGGCGGCCAAAAGACTGATATCCAGCATTATCAAAAAAAATCGGCAATGGCCGGCCTGGGCGCGCATGTGCATTTTCTGGGACCATGGCCGATTGACCGCATGGCGGAATTATTTGCGCTTGCCGATGTGCTCGTGTCGCCACGCATCCAGGGCAACAATACCCCTATGAAAATTTACTCGTACTTGCATTCCGGCAAACCGATCCTGGCCACCGACCTGCCCACGCACACGCAAGTGCTTTCGCCGGATGTGGCCATGTTGGCCTCACCGACGCCCGAACATTTCGCCGCCGGCATGCGAGTGCTGATCGAGCACCCGGATCAGGGCCAGGCAATGTCCCGGCGAGCCAAGGCGCTGGCCGATAAGCAATACAGCTTCGCCGTGTTCGAACGCACGGTTAAGGAACTGTACGAGTGGATCGAGCGCGCAACAGCCTCATAAGTCAAAAAAGAGCGGGCAACTATCGCGCGGGGCTGCCTGCGCGCCCACCGCGCGTTCTCCCATCGGGATAAAGACGCCAAAAGGCATAGCGCCTATGATGATTCAGATCAACCGTCGACCATGACAGCAGCATGCAAGCGCGGTGGGGAGAATTCCATTTTTTTAATTATATGCTTGTCAATCGCAGGAACTTATTGATATATAGGCAGTTTTCGGCTGGAAACGAAAGGGCTGTTTCCAGGCCGGCTGGCTGGATAACCCAATGCCCGTAAAGTTCGTAACCCGTTATTAGGAAAAAGAAATGAAGCGTAAAACTCACAAGGATTTTGACCTCAGCCAGTTCGGTGATGACAAACAGGCGGCGATGGCCAAAATGTATGAGGATACGCTACAAAACTTCAAGGAAGGCTCCATCATTCCAGGCAAAGTGGTGGAAGTGCGTAATAATGAAGTACTTGTAGATATCGGCTATAAATCCGAAGGCCTGATTGCTGGGGAGGAATTCCGGGATCTGGCAACGTTGAAGCCCGGTGACCCCGTCGAAGTCGTTCTGGAACAAATTGAGGACGATGACGGCAAAATCATCCTGAGTAAAATCAAGGCCGAACAGCAGCGCATGTGGGATAATGTGCTCTCCACCAGTGAGGAAGGCAGCGTGCTGGAAGGCGAAATCAAAAGTCGGGTCAAGGGCGGCTTAATTGTGGACGTCAGCGGAGTCAAGGGGTTTTTGCCCGGATCCCAGCTCGATATCATGCCGGTGCGCAACCTAGATGACTACCTCGGCAAGCGGTTTGAATTCAAGGTCATGAAAATTGACCGCGAACGCCGCAATATCGTTCTGTCACGCCGCGATCTGATCGAACAACGCCGGCGTGACAAACGCAAGAGCTTGTTAACCGACATTAAAGTTGGCCAACTGCGCTCCGGCTTGGTCAAAAACATCACCGACTTCGGCGCTTTTATTGACTTGGGCGGACTGGACGGCCTCCTGCATATCACGGACATGAGCTGGGGCCGGGTCAGCCATCCTTCTAAAATTCTCAAAGTCGGTGAAACGACCGAGGTTGTGATCCTGGGCATTGATTTCGAGAAAGAGCGTGTTTCCCTCGGGCTCAAGCAGAAAACACCAAACCCCTGGGACGATATCGAGACGAAATTCCCCGTGGGCAGTCGCGTACATGGCAAGGTGGTCAATTTAGTGCCTTATGGCGCTTTCGTCGAAATCGAGGAAGGCGTGGAAGGCTTGGTGCACGTTTCCGAAATTTCATGGATCCAGCGTGTGGGCCGCGCGTCCGACGTGCTGGCCATCGGCGATGAAGTGGATGCCGTGGTGCTGAATATCAACCGGGCCGACCAAAAAATATCGCTCGGTATCCGGCAGACTACGGCCAATCCGTGGGATACGGTGCGGGATAAATACCCGGTCGGCACGCAGGTCACGGGCGTTGTCCGCAACTTTACCTCCTACGGCGCTTTTGTGGAACTCCAGGAAGGCATTGACGGCATGATCCATGTTTCCGATATGTCCTGGACGCGCAAGGTTAATCATCCGTCGGAAATCCTGAAGAAGGCTGACACTGTGAATGTGGTAATCCTGGAAGTTGATCCCAGCAACCAGCGGATCAGCCTGGGCCTGAAACAAGCCCAGAATGATCCCTGGGCTTCCATTGCCGATCGTTACAAGGTCGGCCAGAAAGTCACCGGCAAAGTCTCGAAACTGGCATCCTTTGGAGCCTTCGTTGGCCTGGAAGAGGGCATTGACGGACTGGTGCATATTTCCCAGATCGGCGACCAGCATGTGGAAAAAGTGCGCGATGCGCTCAAGATTGGCCAGGAAGTCACGGCCCGCGTGGTAAAAATTGATCCCATCGAACGCCGCATCGGCTTGAGCATCAAGGCGGCCGGACTGCCGGACGAAGAATTTGTGGTGCAGGAGGAGATGCTGACCGGGCTCAAGCCGGGTGAGGACCTGGTGGACCTGGCCGGCGCCTTTGACGAAGCCTTCGGGGTTAGCCAGGCCAATGGCCAGGTTCAGGAATGGCGGCCAGGCGAGAAGAAGAGCGACAAGGATAGCCCGAAAAAAGAGAAAAAATAACATCCGCTGAGGCGGATTTTGACCAAAGACGTCTCGGCGCCCGTCGGGACGTCTTTGTTGTTTGATCCCGGCTTTTGCTAAAGTCATGAATAATCCGGTCGAAAAACAGCTCGAGCTTCTCACAGCCCGCAGCGTGGACTTGGTGTCGCGCGCGGAACTGCGCCAAAAGCTGGAATCCGCCGCCGCCGCCAAACGGCCCCTGCGCGTGAAGTACGGGGCCGACCCCTCCGCCCCGGATATTCACCTGGGCCACGTCGTGGGCCTGAATAAACTGCGCGAGTTCCAGGACCTGGGCCACACGGTGGTGTTTATTATCGGCGACTTCACCGGCATGATCGGCGACCCTTCCGGGCGTTCGGAAACCCGCAAGCCGCTGTCGCGCGAGCAGGTGGCCGCCAATGCCCAATCGTACCAGGAGCAGGTCTTCAAAGTCCTCGACCGCGCGCGCACCGAGGTGCGCTTCAATTCCGAATGGTGCGCCGGGCTGGCCTT
>CAYYBV010000043.1:2401-11992 GCA_964469675.1 uncultured Verrucomicrobiota bacterium | reverse complement strand
CACATGCGCATGTTTTACCAAACTCCGGGTAATCCTCCACTGCCAAGCAAATTTACGATTTTAACATCGAGGAACCAAACATATTCAGAACAAGCGTGTGCGTAACATGCGCCCTTCGGGCCGCAATATTCAGATTGCCTGCTATTTCCGCACCAGTCGGTCAATCCGGCTGAGCTGCCGCCATAATTGCTTCACCAACGCGAACGGCAATTGGGTCGCCTGGTCGGACAGCGCCTTGACTGGATTAAGATGTGTTTCGATAAAAATTGCATCACAACCCGCCGCAACTGCTGCCCGCGCCAGAGTGGCCGCCAGCCACGCATCACCGCCACTGCGGTCGCCTGCCCCACCAGGCAATTGAGTGCTATGGGTAGCGTCGAAAACCACTGGGTAGCCTGATTCCCGCATGAGCGGCAGGCTGCGCATATCAGCAACAAGATTGTTATAACCAAAGCTTACACCACGTTCCGTCACCACAATCTGGCGATTACCTGTGCTTTCAAGCTTGGCCAGAATATTACGAACATCACCAGGCGCAAGAAATTGCCCCTTCTTGATGTTAACCGGACGACCGCTGTTGCCCAGGGCCAGAATCAAATCAGTCTGCCGGCACAGGAAGGCCGGGCACTGCAGCATATCGGCTACGCCCGCGGCCAGCGGCACTTCGGTTTCCTGATGAACATCGGTCAGCACCGGTAGCCCGTACAGGGACTTCACTTCCGCCAGAATTTCCAGGCCACGCACCAGACCGGGCCCACGAAAAGATAAATGCGAAGTGCGGTTGGCCTTGTCAAATGAAGCCTTGAAGACAAGGGGGATGCGCTCAGCTTCCGCCAGACGCGCCAGACGACCAGCCAATTCCAGGCACTGCTTGCGACTTTCAATTACACAAGGGCCGGCAATCAATGCCAGCGGATGCAAACCGCCAATGTTGACGTTGCCGACCTTGACGGTGCGAACCTTCATTGCTTAAGCCATCCCCATATTGCGTAATAATTTTTCAACCACTATTACGTCTGCGGGCGTATCTACGCCAACACCGGCATGCCTGGCTGTCTCAACTTTGATACGTCCACCCAGATACAACGCCCGCAGCTGTTCCAGACATTCCGCCTGCTCCAAAAGACAAGGGGGCGCAGCCACCAGCTTGTTTAAAAAGGCAGCGCGATACAAATAGATACCAATATGCCGCCAATAAACTGTATCCGCGGCATGAAAATCATGATCCCGAATATGGGGAATAGGCGCGCGCGAAAAATAAAGCGCTCGGTTTTCCGCATCCATCACAACCTTGCAGATCGTGGACTTGACCGCCTCTTCTACCGCCAATGGTGCCGCCGCCGTCGCCATATCCCAGCCAACAGTGGATAGCATAACTGCAACCAAGCGATCAATCAAGCCCGGATCAATAAGGGGCTCATCCCCCTGGATGTTGACAATTACATCGGCTGGGTCGTACCGCACCGCCTCGGCCACGCGGTCAGTTCCGGAGGGATGATCACTGCGCGTCATGGCCACCCGAACGCCGAATGATTCCACAACCTTGCGAATGCGCTCATCGTCCGTTGCCACTACCAGATCATTCAGGCGGAGTGCCTGCCGGCAACTTTCCACTACCCATTGGATCAAGGGCTTGCCGCAAATCATGGTCAAACTCTTGCCTGGAAATCGGGTGGACCCCCAGCGTGACGGAATGACCCCCACGACACGCATGGCTTAAAAAACCTTTCTGTATTGAGGCCGTTCAACCTAATCTATAGCTCGTTGCACGGGCACTTCATCTTTGCATTCGCATCTTGGCAAAAAAACGCCTAGTTTCAAACGCTTCCAATAAAGTATAGGGATGACAATCACACTTGTCGAGCGATATTTCTCGGCAAGCCTCAATTTTCCAAAGGCCAATCGGTTTTGATAACGGGCCATGACTTTCATCACCGAAAACAGATAAAGCCGATTTCATAGCACCTGCCGCCGGGATAAAAACGGCTTATCATTTTGGCACTATTACGGACTGATTCATCAACCCTCGTATTCCTCACGCCTAACGCAAACAAAGTCCGGGGAAAACCATGCGCATTGGCCCATGGATCAAATACGGCCACCGTGGGGCAAGCAGCTCGTTTTTGTCATGCCAGTGTCCTTCGATAGCCACGGCAGCGGCAAGTGACACGCGCAAGCGCGACTGGTGGGCGAGGCCTGAACAGTTAAATAACGGCGGCTATTTCTTCAGCACCTTTTTGAATTCACGGGTGAGCAACGGAACGAGCTTAAAGAGGTCGCCGACCAAACCATAGGTTGCCATTCTGAAAATTGGCGCATCGGGATCCTTGTTGATGGCCACGATAATATCGGCAGAAGACATACCGGCCAGGTGCTGAATTTGCCCGCTGATTCCACAAGCAATATATATTTTTGGGCAGACAGTTTTGCCGGTCTGGCCAACTTGGTGCGAATATGGAATCCAACCGGCGTCCACGGCGGCACGTGAAGATCCGACACCGGCCCCCAGCACTTCGGCCAACTCGCGAACAATCGCAAAATTCTCAGGCGCCTGCAGTCCACGCCCACCGGAAACGATAATGTTGGCCTCGGCAATATTGGCCGTAGTTTCCGTTTCTGGAACAAAGCGCACGCGTTGGGCACGGGATTTCAACAATTCCGCGGCTACTTTTTCGATGATAATTTCACCCGTGCGGCTGGCATCAACGACTGCTTCTTTCATGACCTTGTGACGCACCGTAGCCATCTGGGGGCGATGTCGGGGTGTAATAATGGTGGCCATGATATTTCCGCCAAAAGCCGGGCGGGTCTGTAAAAGGTTTTTTGTTTCCGAGTCAATAGCCAAACCGGTACAATCTGCCGTCAGGCCTGCCTTGACAGTCACGGCCACGCGTGACACCAGACTGCGCCCGATCGTTGTGGCTCCGCAAAGCATAATGGCGGGCTTGTGTCGCCGCACTAGATCAATCAGCACGGCGGCATAGGGCTCATCCTGAAAATAGGCCAGCTCCGGAGCGTCCACCAAATAAACCCGATCGGCCCCGCGTTGAACAAGCTCCGCCGTTCGATCCTTGATCTGGTGGCCCAACAGAACCGCGCACAGCTTCATGCCCAGCTGATTGGCCAGCTTGCGCCCCTCCCCCAAAAGTTCATAGGTGATGCTCTGAATTTGACCGTCCTTCTGCTCGGTGAATATCCAGACATCGCGGTAAGCACTCAAATCCACAGCCACCGCCGCAGGCTTGCGCATCTCGATGGCCTTGAACTTGCACTCCGCGACACAGGCCCCGCAGAGCGTACACTTGGCGAGCTCAATCACCGCCAACTTGTCAACAACCATTACGGCACCGAATGGACAGGCCTTGACACAGAGCCGACAACCGACGCACTTATCTTTGATAACCACAATAGGTTCGTTTTCCATGAGAAACCCCCGGTTGTCACAAGGCCGCGGCAATCACGGCGTCCTTAATTTTTTCGACTACCTGTGGCACAATTTCTTCAGGCTCGCCCTTGAAAATCTGACCTCCCTGTCTGGCCGGCGGAGTGAAAATTTTGACCACCTTGGTTGGCGACCCATCCAATCCGAGTTTAGCGGTTTCACCCTGGAGATCAACGGCCGTCCAGCTCAAAATTTGCGCCTTCTTGGCGGCCAACTTGCCTTTAAGCGAAGGTAAACGCGGCTCGTTGATTTCCTTGACCACCGTCAGCACGCAGGGCACCGGCACACGGATAACCTCGGTTCCCTCTTCCAAGAGCCGTTCAGCGATCACGCACCCCGCGTTGATTTCCTCGATCTTGCGCACATAGGTTATTTGCGGCAAGTCCAGATGGGCGGCAATGCCGGGTCCCACTTGGGCCGTATCACCATCCGAAGCCTGTTTGCCACACAGGATCACGCCGTAATCGCCAATTTTTTTCAGGGCCAACGCCAGCGTATAGCTGGTTGCCCAGGTATCACTCCCGGCAAACGCACGATCGGAAACAAGAATGCCGCCGTCCACACCCATGGCAATGGCTTCACGTAAAGCGCTCGAAGCCTGGGGTGGCCCCATGGTAATGACAGTGACTTTACCGCCCAGTTTTTCTTTCAAGCGCAGGCTTTCTTCGATGGCATACATATCGAAGGGGTTGATGATCGAAACAACGCCTTCCCGAATCAATGTATTTGTCTTGGGATCAATCTTGACATCCGCCGTATCCGGCACCTGCTTGATACAAACAACAATATGCATACAACCTCGCTTTTCACAAAAGATTGCCGCCAGCAGGCTGCGGGCTTCAACCTCGCCATACATTATGTCTAAACAACTCCAAGTACTTACGGTGAAATATTGACCGCGATTGTAACGATCCTGGCTTGCATTGCAAGCCGTTTTTCAACTTGCATGTTTCATATCGAATCAACGACTATTTGTTCCGTGCATTATCACGGGCCGGCATAAGACCAAATGTATCACCATGATTGGTGACTATAATATGCATATCTATTTACCTGCTCACCACAACCTGTTATTACAAATTCTAAAAAACTCCGACGAACAAGAGTGTCAAACCAAAAAAACGGTGTTGCGATTTTTCCACTGATAAGCACGGAGACTATTTGCGCCGACAATAATTTTAAGTGCGATTTTGAAAAATACATGCGGCGCTACAGCTGAAACCACGGAGTGCGGAAAACAGCCTGAGCCGCCAATCAACTTGACTTGCCCGCATTGTTTGACATTA
This sequence comes from uncultured Verrucomicrobiota bacterium, assembly GCA_964469675.1. Taxonomy (GTDB): domain Bacteria; phylum Verrucomicrobiota; class Kiritimatiellia; order JAAZAB01; family JAAZAB01; genus VSJD01. The sequence continues at coordinate 7,264 of CAYYBV010000043.1, read as the reverse complement.
TATTTTTCAAATGCATAGCTGTAAATAATAACGGCGCATTTTAGCAAGGAGGTCTTCAATAAAAATAACAGATGATTCCAGCTGGCATCTTGACGCACCGACTATAATCCCCCCGCTGGATCCGGACTTCCGTCCAGCCGTTATGGTAAACCGCAAATTCGAGGCGGAAGTCAACCGATCCGGCCAAGGCGTACCGCTCGTAATTGCCATCGAGGCCGATAACGGCGCAGTTTCTAGTTATCAAACCACCGTATTCCCCGAAAAACATGCATGTTTTTCCGCCAACTTAACATATGTTGAACGCATCATAAAATTCCTGCTCTGGCAACGGGGCGGCTGGCGCGTCGTTATTGGCGGGCCCAAATCAATTGGGCAGCATATTCATGCAATCTACGCACCAACGGGGGCGCGTGCTTTTGATGTTGAGCTTATGCAAACCGTCTACGGCCGCCCTTTTGTCGTTGAAATTACCCGAAGCCAGGACGTGCCATCCGACCATTCCACGGCCAAACAACTTGGCCGGCACCTGGAAGGCTGCCGCATTGGATTTGACCTTGGCGCCAGCGACCGCAAAGTGGCTGCAGTCATTGACGGTAAAGGCGTTTTCAGTGAAGAAGTAGTCTGGGACCCGAAAGGACAGGCCGACCCCCAGTATCATTTTGACGAAATCAACGCGGCAATTAAAAAGGCCGCCGCCTATCTGCCACATGTGGATGCAATCGGCGGGTCATCCGCCGGGATTTACGTCAACAATAGCGTGCGCGTGGCCTCGCTTTTCCGAGGCGTGCCGAAAAATATTTTTAACCAGCGCGTACGAGGACTGTTCCAGGAATTACGCCAGGCTTGGTCAAACGTCCCCTTTGAGGTAATCAACGACGGCGAGGTCACGGCCCTGGCGGGCGCCATGTCGCTGGACGTCAACCGCATGCTTGGCATCGCCATGGGTTCCAGCCTTGCCGGAGGCTACGTTGACAAGGACGGGAACCTGCCGGGCTGGCTCGACGAGCTGGCTTTTGCACCCGTGGATTACAACCCAAATGCACCGGTGGATGAATGGTCAGGGGACACGGGCGTGGGGGCACAGTATTTTTCACAAGTGGCGGTCAATCGTTTGGCGGTCAAAACGGGTATCCCACTGCAAGCACAGCGAACACTTGCCGAACGCCTGAAAGACGTGCAAGCACTAATGGACCACGGGGACCCGCGCGCGCGATCAATTTTTGAAACGATCGGTGTATATTTCGGCTATACCGTGGCCCACTATGCCGATTTTTATGATATGGCGCACCTGCTGATGCTGGGACGCGTTACCTCCGGCCCAGGCGGCGAGGTGATATTGGAAACGGCTAACCGGGTGCTACGGCAGGAGTTCCCTGAAGTGGCCGAACGCATAAGTTTGACCGTCCCGGATGAAGCCGGACGACGGGTGGGCCAGGCCATCGCCGCCGCGAGCCTGCCAGCGCTACAAAAAAGATGACAGGCACAAATCGCATCACCGACACGCCGTCGCTTAAACCTTCTACCTGCAGCCTTCATCCTTTTGCATGGCAATCATTGCATTGCGCTTGAGCCGCGCCAAGCCGGAACGATAAACCACCGTGCCCCGAAATCTTTGTTTAAAATCATCCTCACACATGGCAAGGCATTCTTTGGCCGTGGGCATGGGTCCGCCGATCAAATTAAATTCTGGCAGAACTGCGTCAATCCCCGTCCGGTTGTAAGGACACACGGCCGTGCACCGGTCACACCCAAAAATCGACGCGCCCATGAGCGACTGCAAATCTGCCGGGATATCCCCTTTGTGTTCAATCGTCAGACAGGCAATACAACGCCGCGCATCCACCAACCCATCCGGTTGAATGGCGCCAGTGGGACAAGCTTCGACACACCGCCGGCATTGGTCACATTTGCCAAGCATTGGTGTTGATGGTGTCAATTCAAGGTTAACCAACAACGCACCCAAAAACAGCGTGCAGCCCCATTCCGGATTAACAAGGCTACCCTGCCGGCCGATCCATCCTAGACCAGCGCGCACAGCCCATTCACGCTCCAATAAAGGCGCAGAATCCACACAAATTCGTGAACGGAGCGGCACACGGCTTTGCGCGGCAAGGCTCCGAGCTAATTGCTGCAGCTTCCCGCGCAGGACAGCGGGATAATCACCCGCACGGCCATAGATCGAAAAGCGCGCAATCGACTGCTCTGCCGGATAACGGGCGGCAACGACAAGTATCGAACGGGCTTCCGGCATGATCCGACAGGGATCCGCACGCAGATCGGCATGCTTGGCAAGATAGGCCATATCACCTGCAAAGCCACGGCCCAGCCAGGTTCTAAAACGATCAAACGTTTGGCATAGCCCAACCGTGGCAATGCCAGCGGCGACAAAACCAAGACGCAATGCTTCGGCACCGATCAAAGAGGAAAAAGGCATAACCATCAGCAATTAAAACTAAAACTCAAACTTAAATTACAATGAAAAATAAAACTCAAGCAACCACAAAGCATATGAGCAAAAAATTACTTGGCTTGATTTAAACCTGTATTTTTGAATTTAATTTTATCAACACACAGGCCAAAATTTCGGCAGGGGCCTTGCCCGTCGTATCAATTTGGCACGGAATGGCATCATATAAAGGCTGACGATGAACAAGCAGGTTCCGAATGCGTTCGCCCTTATCGCCTTTTTCAAGCAAGGGGCGATCATGGCAACTGGCCAGACGGTGGATAATTTCAGCAGGCTGCGCTTTAAGGCAGATGACCAGACCCGTGGCGTTGAAATCGCGGATGTTGTCGGGGTCAAGCACGATACCACCACCCGCCGCTATGACCAGATTGTTCCGACGTGATAACTCGACGACTAAATTCCTTTCCATGCGACGAAAGGCTGGTTCACCATCCTCGTTAAAAATCAACGGAATCGGCTTTCCGACACGCGCCTCCAGCTCGCAATCCATATCCACGAAATCACGCTTAAGCTGATTAGCCAGGGCGCGGCCAATCGTAGTCTTACCGGTCCCCATGAATCCAACTAGAATGATATTGCGTTTATTATGCATTACAATCCATATTGGCTCAAACAAATAGACTGCCGGAAAGAAAACATGACAACTTCAAGAACAATACATAAAAAATCAAAAAAACATGAATCTAAACCATTAACACGATCGACCACCCGCAACCGCAAGAAATCAACCACGGATTAACGCTAGTTTCACGGATACTAGGAACACCTGTAATCCGATTTAAACCAGGTTATATCCGTCACGCCCTCCCGTAAAATCGGCATCGGTAATAATATTTATTCTTACAACAGCTTCCGATGGAAGATGCCAAGCACCTTCAACCTAAACAACCAGTGTAATTATCAGAACCCCTGGGCCAACCAGGCCACATAAGCGGCCCACCAACCTTGTCCCCATAATATCCATAAAATGGCGGCCAGGGCAATATATGGTCCAAACGGAATTTTGCTGGCCATGGTTTTGCGCTGCCCGATGACCAATGATACGCCAACAACCGCCCCGGCCAAAGACGCACCCATGACAATAAACAACACCGCTTTCCACCCCAAAAAGGCTCCGAGGGCACCCAGGAGCTTGACGTCACCCATACCCATGGCCTCTTTACGAAACACAATTGTTCCTAACGTTGCCACCAGCCACAGGAAAAGTGCGCCAAAAGCCAGACCGCTGACCGATGCGCAAAAACCGGCATAAGCAGTAGTTTGCCCGTGCATCGAAGGCACGAGCAGGCTAATTAGTGGCCCAGCAATCATGCCACCAACCGTCAGCCGGTCAGGCAAAATCATGAACTCAAAATCAATAAAGGTGCCGATAACAAGTCCCGCAGCCATCAGCCAGTAGATGGGCGTAAGCGCGTCAAACCCAAATTTTAACCAGATAAGCAAAAAAACACTCGCCATCAAAAACTCAACCAGGACATAGCGAGAAGCGATGCGGCAGAAGCAATGCCGACAATGCCTTCCAAGGATAAAAAAACTGACAAGCGGAACATTATCATACCAGGCAATGGGGTGTGCGCAATACGGGCACCGGGACCGCGGGGTCACGACGGAAATTCCGCGTGGAATGCGATAAATGCAAACATTGGCAAAACTGCCAATGCACGCGCCCCACAGGAAGGCCAGCACGGTTAAATACAGGTCCGTCCAGAGCGGAAGATAGATATTCATTGTTCCAATGCAAACACAAATAACAAATGCACGTACGCCTTCAATCCCCGCCGGGGATCTTGTCATTTTTCAATTTTACCGTAAACCGCCTCTTCCAGTATCCGGCGCATAACGGTAACCGGCGCCTCCTGCCCAGTCCAGATTTGCAAGGAAAGCGCGCCCTGATGCATGAGCATGCCCAAACCATTGGATGCTCGCGCGCCGGCGGACCGTGCCGCACGCATCAAAACTGTTTCCGGGAACATATAAATCAAATCGTAAACCAGCTGGCCACCATAAAAAGCTTCGGTGGGCAGGACCGCGGTTTCGCCCTTATGCATCCCAACTGGCGTAGCATGCACGACCAGCTCGGCCTCCCGGCACATCCGGCACCAGTCATGCGTTGCCGTGCCAACCGCAGCCACATCCATCTTGAGCCCGAGGGCACGAAGATCATTTTCTAACCGGAGCATTCGGGCGCCATCTGTATCGGCCAACATTATGCGCCGCGCGCCGGCCGCCGCACAGGCAAAAGCCACCGCACGCCCGGCACCGCCGCAACCGATCAAAAACACGGCAAGCCCCTGGACGGATAAATCAAAAGTATCGCGTACGGCCCGTAAAAATCCATCGCCGTCCGTGCTAAATCCTTTCAGACCGTCGGGAGTAATTTTAATGGTATTTACCGA
>CAYYBV010000043.1:0-2391 GCA_964469675.1 uncultured Verrucomicrobiota bacterium | reverse complement strand
AAGGTCAGCCAAGCCGCGAAACGCAACCTCTTTGAGCGGCACCGTGAGGTTAATGCCGGCAAACCCTAACTCGGCCATGACCGGCAAGGTTTGCATGAGCTTGTCGGGCCGCATGTCAAATGCCAGGTACACGGCATCCACGCCCAGCGCCTTAAACGCCGCGTTTTGCATACGGGGTGAAAGCGAATGACGAATCGGATGTCCGAGCACCGCATAGGTTTTTGTAGACGGTGAAATGTCGTTTTTTCCGTAATGTTGCATTTATGGCTCTACCATTAACACGATATAATCATCGGCAACCAAAATCAAATGCGAGCATTAACGCCGCGCGTTTAAACTCAACGCTCGACACGCTTGGTCAATGCCCGACCAAGCAGGACGCGGTTGACGCAATTCAAATAAGCAGTGGCGCTCGCCTGGACAATGTCGGTACTGGCGGCCTTGCCGCGAACCAGATCAGCGCCAAAAGCCACGCGCAGACTGACCTCGCCCTGCGCATCTTTCCCGATGGTTACGGCCTGGATGGCATACTCCTGCAACTTTCCCTGAACCCCCGTGATCCGATCAATAGTCTTAAGCGCGGCATCCACCGGCCCATCACCGCAAGCGGCATCCTGGATCACATCCTTGCCCTTACGCAAGCGCACTGTGGCCGTCGGGATCGTTGAGGTGCCGGTGGAAACATGGAGATAGTCCAGTTGGTAGGCATTGCCCACCGCAAAATCACCTTCCATCTCATCGCGAGCGATGGCCAGGATATCGTCATCGTAAACATTTTTTTTCTTATCGGCCAGGTCAATGAATCGGCGATAGGCATGATCCAGCTCTTCCGGTTTAAGCTTAAAGCCCATTTTGTCCAGCCGGTCGGCAAACGCATGATGCCCTGAGTGCTTGCCCAGCACCAGTTCGGAACCGTCAATACCGATGTCCTGCGGACGCATAATTTCATAGGTTGAACGTTCCTTGAGAATGCCGTCCTGGTGAATACCGGCCTCATGGGCAAAAGCGTTGGCGCCCACAATCGCCTTGTTCCGCTGGACAACCATACCGGTCAGACGGCTAACTAGCCGGCTGGAGCGATAGAGTTCCTGTGTATGGATATCCGTGCTCAGGCCAAGGATATCATTGCGTGTTCGCAGGGCCATCACCAGTTCTTCGATCGCGCAGTTGCCGGCCCGCTCGCCAAGCCCGTTAATGGTGCACTCCACACCGCGCGCGCCGGCGCACAGGGCCGCAATCGAATTGGCCACCGCCAAGCCCAGGTCATTATGGCAATGAACATTAATAACCGCTTGATGGATGTTCGGCACATGATCGAACAGCGACGCAATCAGGTCTCCGAACTCGGATGGCATGGCGTAACCGACGGTATCGGGAATATTCACCGTCGCGGCACCAGCATCAATCACAGCGCGCGTAACTTCGGCCAGAAAATCCGGTTCGGTTCGCGAGGCGTCTTCGGCGCTGAACTCGACATCCTCGCAAAACTTGCGAGCATATCGCACTGACGCCGCTGCCTGTTTTAGGATTTCGGCTTTGTCTTTCTTGAGCTTGAATTGACGGTGAATCGGCGATGTCGCCAAGAAGACATGAATGCGCCCGCGTTTGCCCGCCGGGGCAACCGCTTCTGCACAACGCTCGATATCTTTGTTCAGACAACGTGCCAAGCCGGCAATGTGCGGCCCCTTGATGAGTTCGGCAATCGCTTTGACGGCGCTGAAATCATCGGGCGATGCAACTGGAAAACCGGCCTCAATCACATCTACATTCAGACGCGCCAGCTGTTGGGCAATCTCAATTTTTTCGCGCTGATTCAGACTGGCGCCAGGGCATTGCTCGCCATCCCGCAGAGTTGTATCAAAAATGAATACGCGATCTTGTTTTGCTGTTTTCATGGCATTAGTGTCCAGTCTACGGTGTTACGTGTTCGGATATTTTAAATTTGAAATTATAAATTTGCCGGCAATCCGAAAGCGGAAATTTTCATCAACCTTCCGTTCTGCCAACGGCAATGACGCCCGTGCGCGAAACATCAATTATGCCATGCGGCCTGATAAGTTCCATGAAATTATCCACCGCCTCGGTCGTGCCCACCATCTGAATAATCATGGCCTTGTTTTGCACGGCAACATTTTCGGCATGGAACAGTGCGGCCAACTCAATCAAAGCCGATCGGTTTTTGGTCGAGGCACATACTTTCACCAGGACCAGCTCGCGGTCAATGTACTTTTCCTTGTCCATGTCAAAAACCTTGATTACATCAACCAGCTTGTTGAGCTGCTTGGTCACCTGCTCCAAAACACGGTCATCGCCCGGCACCGTCATGGTAATTCGCGAGGTTGTGACATCTTGGGTCGGCGCCACATTCAAGCTGTCAATATTGTAACCGCG
>CAYYBV010000042.1:2518-12045 GCA_964469675.1 uncultured Verrucomicrobiota bacterium | reverse complement strand
CGGAAAACGATCGACTCAGGCGCCAATCAGGTCACCTTTTACCCGCTTATGAGCGCGCCATCGGTATCCTTTGCAATGGACCGGGCGATCGGCAAAGTGGATTATTCGCGTGAACCGGCGTTTTACCGGATTGTGAACGAGGAACTGGGGCAGGTATACCGGCCCATGTCAGCCTGGACTTACGCCCGCAAGGATATCACCATGATCGACGAATACATCGTGGAATACGAGGAATACGTCGGCGTGGGCTCTGACGCTCAAAACAGCGTTTTAAGCCGGCGCGACCGCCTGGTGAATTCCGGCCGGATGGGAATCTCAGCGATCCGCAAATTTGAGAAACATCAGCAGATGCAGTATCGCTTCATGATGGAATTGTTTGACTTGAAGCTTAACCGGACGCAATTCAAAAAGGACTTCAATCAATCCATCGAGCGCAGTCTTTGGCTGGAAATGTTGTTCATGCGCATAATGGGCGCTTTCTCGAAGGCCAGTACCCGGGACCTTTTGCGGATTTCTACGGATCGAGGTTACCTGATGGTGGTCATGATGCGCGAATTCTTTGCCGGGGTTAACATCCTGCGCGAGCAGGCGCGGCAGGCGCTGGCTCCCAACGAGCGGCTGATGTGCCTGGTAAATGACAAGGTGATTTCATAGAGGTCTCACCGCCCGGTACAACCGGGCGGTTTTCTTCGCTATAATGATTGCAGATTGAAATTGTAAGAGGCGTCGGATGGAAGAAGAGCGCAGCCAAAATGGTCCCAGGTTGTATGAACGGATTTACGCGGCTGTCCGGCAAATCCCAGTCGGGCGCGTGGCGACCTACGGGCAAATTGCCCGGCTCGTCGGGGGCTGCTCGGCGCAGATGGTGGGGTTTGCGCTGGCTGCGTTGCCAAATGGATCGGATGTGCCATGGCAGCGCGTCATCAATGCGAAGGGAAAAATCAGTCCGCGCGGAATCGGGTTTGGCAGCTTGATACAACGTACGTTGCTTGAAGGAGAAGGCATTGTCTTTATGCGAGATGAAACCATCGACTTGAACGCGTACGGCTGGTAAGGAGCGCAATTGAAAACGGTGTGTGTTTTTTGCGGTTCAGCGGATGGTATTCACCCTGATTATTATGAAGGCGCGGTCGGCATGGGGCGTCACCTCGCGGAAAAGGGGATTCAGCTTGTTTATGGCGCGGGAAAGACCGGCTTGATGGGCGCGGTGGCGGATGGGGTGCTGGCAGCCGGCGGCCAGGTGACTGGCATCGTTCCAAGCAGCCTCAATTCGCCGGCCCTCATCCATGCCAACCTGACCCGCCTTGAGGTCGTCGGCGACATTCACACGCGCAAGGCCCGCATGAACGCACTGGCCGATGCCCTGATCGCCTTGCCGGGCGGTTACGGTACGTTTGACGAGCTGTTCGAAGCGCTGACCTGGGCGCAAATTGGCATACAGCTGAAGCCGATTGGCTTGCTCAACCTTCGCGGATACTTCAACCCGGCGATGGCTCTGATCAAGCATGCCCTGGCGGAGAAGTTTATTTATCCCGAGCATGTTGAATTATTGCGAATTGCCGACACTCCCGAGCAGTTGATCCAGTTGTTGGAGGATTTCCGCTTCCCGGAAAATATGGACCGCTGGGTTAACCGGGAAGAAAAATCAACCTAAACGGGCAGGCGGTTTCACAGGGATGTAGGGCATCAAAAAGAAGCCGTGGATGGTGCATAACCGCTGATTTCCCAACCACTGCTCGCAAAACAGACCGTAAACAGGTTGTGCGGCCTCATAGTCAAGTATACGCCGCTCGACCTTGATGCGGATGTCGTCACGCTCCGGGTAATTAGGATCGTAGATCCGGATGGCATAATGGTCAGCATCCTGCGTTTCCAGGGCGTATCCCAACACCTGGTGATTTAAGAAAAGGTGGCTGATTTTTGTGCCTTTTGCGTAGAGAATGCCAAGCACCGAACTGAGGTTGTCGTCCAGCCGCTTGCGAAACTGGTCAAATTCGTGCATGGTCAACGAACACAACCCGTCAGAGGCGTCATCTGGAAGCTTCATCCAGGAGGCGAACTTGAGGATGTATTCACCCAGCGTGCCAAAGGTATCCATCTGGCGGCGGTAGAGATGGCGGTGAAGAACAGACCCCGAGCGCGGAATGTCAATATTTTGTGGCTGTCTCTTGCCAAACAGAAAATGGTCGTACGCGCTGGAAGTCATCCCACCGCATAAGCCGTAATGTCCCGAAATCCGGTGCAGCCCGGGTATTTCAGGAACGCTGAATGGCAGCGCAATTCCCTTGAAGAGATTGATGAATTTATATCCATTCTGGCTGGGCAGGAATGGCAACGTGGAATAGACTTGGGGCAGCATATACTGGGTGGAGAACCAGTTTGGGGTTGTGCTCCAGGTTCTGGCCTGACCCTGGAAGGTGTAATCAAAGCGCAGATATGGCAGGAAGAGATCCGACCAATCCGTTCGGCGGCTTACGTGGCGCTCCAGGGTCCAATCGTAGGGTGGATTTCGCGGCGCGGTGTGGATGATCGTGGCGGCATCGCGAAAACTGCCCGGCTCATAGACCACTTCGAAATCGCCTTCGGAATTGCTCAGGCCGGCAACAATGGTGAGATCGTCATCATTGTATGGACCGGCGTCCTTGTCGAACACCCGCACCTGCACCCCGGACGCCGGGATGCTGTTGGCAAACAGGACTCTTCCTCGAATGGTTCGTGGCATCAGTGGACCTCTGCAGAATTACACCGTGTAAGGGATGGTTTGCGGGCCTTGAGGCAGCACGCATATGCGGGCTGGATGGGGCAGTTTTAGGATTTCCTGCGAAATCGTACCGGGAATGTCATGCGTTGGCTTCAGCAGGGCGCTGCAGATTTCTGCGTCAGAAAGGTGATCGCTGTATAGATAAACGCGTGCCCTCTGCAAAACCTGGGCCAGGATCTGGACCTGCCACTGATCTTGCATTCGAAATCCTGGAGTCATGATGGTTTTCAGGATACTCTCCGGGTTGTCAGCCTCTGCCAGAAATTGTTTAAAATGGCCGTGATCTGGAATGCCATCCCAGCAGGAGGCCGCCAAGCAGATCATACCGCCCGGGCGGACAATCCGACTGGCAGCGCTTAGCCCTTTTACTGCCTGGTATAAATTCAGGTCGAGTGGGTGGCCAGAATTGCCGGTGACGACAATGTCAAAGAGGCCGTCGACGGCAACCATCGCGGACTGGCGGACGAATTCCACTCCCACCGCATGGGCCAATTCCAGATCGCCGGCAAAGACACCGGTGATTTCCTGACTGCGGTTGAGTGTTACATTAACCAGGAAGCTGGCGTTGGCTGTGCGGGCCACCTCACGGATTTCCTCCCAGATTGGGTTGCCGTGAGTGGAACCAAAGGTGGATTTTGGATGGGCAATATTGGCAGCGCAATGGTTGCCCAGGATCGTTTCCAAACCGGCCATGCCGGGCATGATGGCCTTGCCGCCGCCGGAATAGCCGGCAAAAAAATGCGGCTCAATAAAGCCCGTCAGGATCTTGACATCACAGTTCATCAAATCACGATTGATCCAGATCTTGTGACCTTGCGAAGACTTACCCAGGTACGTCTGGGTTTCGCAATTAAAGGCATTGTTTTGGATGATTTTGAATTTCTCATAATTCTCAACACCCACCAGTTCAATCAATTCCGGGTCAGACATCAATCGATGGGTGCCCAGGGCAATAAAAAGAAGTATGTTCTGTTTTGGCAAAAAAGACAAATGTTCTAACAATGCATCAAGGATGAGCGCATTTGGGGTAGCGCGGGTCATATCGTTGAGGATGATCCCCACCGTGCTGTGCGGTTTGACCTTCTCCCGTAAGGCAGAAGCCCCAAATGGCTGCTCCAGCGCCGCGCTTAACTGGCGCAACGGCTCCGGTAGAGCGGGGGGGTAGGCCGGCTCAACCACCTGAGCGTTCCATGCGTCGAGCAGGTCAAGCGTCAGCTCCGTTTTTCCATAAGCAAGGTTAACCCGCATGATTATTCCCCCGCGCTTTCTTCGATTGCACGCCAGTAGCCTTTGTCCAGTTCATCGTTTGTCAGGTGCGCATAGCGTTGAGTGACGGCGATGTTGCGGTGGCGGGCCAACTCCTGGGCCAGCTTTAAGTTGTTGGAGCTGCGCAGCACACGTGTGACAAAATAATGGCGAAATGAATGCGGCGTGATCGTTCCGACAGCTTCGTCCCCGAGAATTTCGCGCACGGTATCCGTGACGATGTTCCGGCCGGTGGCCGTTGTGATTGGCTTGACCTTTTTTCCGGCACCCTTATCGTGGCGCGCAAACAAGGGCAACGCGCTCAAAGACCGACCGCTGGAACCGTCGAAGGCCGCTCTGGCCGTCAGGTAAGTCTGCAGCGCGGTTTGCGCCCGGCGGGAAAAGCGCACAATGTCTTCTCGGTTTCCTTTGCCGATGATGACGGCCTGCCCGTTGGGCCAGTCTAGATCGCCCCGGCGTAGCCCGCAGGCCTCGTGGACACGCAGCCCGGTATCGGCCAGGGTAAGCAGGAATGCCCGATCGCGCAATGCGCGCAGCTTTTCAGGGCCGTCAAGTGCATCATAATTGCGTGTAGCAGTGATTTCTGTAATGATTTTATCAATCGCGTCGGCTGGGAACTGGGGCAGGCGGATGCCTGGGCGGCGGGCACGCTGGCGGATCAACATACGGACGCGAGCCAGGTTGATGGGCAGCAAGTCTTCCGCGGCCAGGTATTCATAAAAGCCGGTGGCCGCCGTCAGATATAACCGCTCGGTGGTGGGGGAGTAGCCCTTGAGAAATGCTGAAAACCATCCGATCGCATCTTCACGCAAGCTCGTAACCGGCGCTCGTTCAGAATCCAGATGGTTGGTTTGCAGGCAGAGGAGAAAAACCTGAATACCGTTTTGATAGGTGCGGGCGGTGTTTTTGCTGCGCGCCAGTGCAACGCTGTCGAGGTAAGCAGAAGCTGCCTGAGAAATGCTCAGAGATCGCTGCGGCGGTGGGATAATGTCGTCGTCGGACATAGCTTTATTATCCCATACATTATCAAAAACATTCCCATCTTCTGGCGAAATTAGGCAAAATATTATTCGCATAACCGAATATTCAAGACGAATATTTCGTATAGTTGAAAATATGCCAGAAATTTGATAAGGCAAATTCGTTGTATGTACAAGGAGAGGGAAACTAAAGATTAAGTGGTTACTTTTTCTGTGATTGGACTGGGGTGGCTTTGATTTGCTGTAACCACTGTTTCGGTTTATAGCGATCAATCCATCATCTGTCAAAGTGGTGCGTGATGGATCGTTATCTGCATGTGAGAGCTGTATGCAAGCTGCGCAGCATCAAGGATCCTGTTGGATTAGGTTTGAACGCCGAAAACACCTTTTTGGGGGTTTGTTATGAGAATTAATATTGTTTAGTATAATAATAGTTATCAAAAACATTACTGATCATAAACACAATTTGCCTCCCCTCCACCATCTCCTTACGTCAAATGCGCAGGGTAGCCCAATTGCCATTCATATTTTGAATTGCCAGGATTTGATTTCACCTAGTGCGGTTCGACAAAATTGTTTCCACCGCAACTGTGGCACTCCCCCACTGAGGTGATAAAATCAATTCAACTCGAACAAAGGAAAAGTAGATGGAACGCCCCGACCTCGTAAATATCAACCCGGATGTGATTGCTTATGTCGAATATCTTGAAGCGCGGATTGCCGCGCTGGAGGGAAAACGCAGCCGGCCTGTGGCCCCTTTTGAAGATGATCGCCGCTCAGAGACTGCTTTGCCCCAGGAAACCGCCAGCACGGACAGTCTGTTCACGCTGAGTGCTGCCGGCAAACTCAAACGTACCTTTCGACATCTATTCAGCCGGCAGCACCGCGGCGGGATGGGCATTTTTGATCTGGACGTTGACCCGCCTGATTTGCCCGTGGCCGTTCAAATCATCCCGGAAGGCGCCAGTTTGCTGCTTTTCACCAATTTCGCGCGGGTGTTCCGTCTGCCCGCGAGCCGGTTTGAAGCCGGCGATGTGCGCGCCAAAGGCGAGGAACTGGCGGTCCGATTTCCCCTTGAAGCAGGCGAGCGGTTTGTCGCGTTGTTACAAGACCGGGCCACTGGCTACGTTGCACTGGGGTCGCAACGCGGACGTGTTCGCGTGTTGCGCCACCATCTATTCGGCGAGCACATGCGACCGGGAACGGCCATGTTCCGGTCGGATGAGTTTGGCGAGCTGGCAGCCGTGTGTTGGACCCCCGGCAACGCTGACTTGTTGCTTCTCACCCGCCGCGGCATGGGCATCCGCTTCTCTGAAAAATTGCTCAATCCACAGGGCGACCTGGGCATCAAACTGTCGGACGGCGATCAACTTGTCGCCACCCTCTCGGTCGATGAAGACAGCCAGGTCTTTTTGGCAGGCGCAGATGGACGCGGCACGCTGCGCTCCATGAAAAGTTTCGCGGCAAATAAATCGGCCGGTGGCATGGGAAAGCTGGCCATGCGAACGGATCAGCTTACTGGCGGCCTTGTGGTCAATTCTGCGGATGATATTTTCATGATTTCGCGCCTCTCAAAGCTGATCCGGTTCCCGGTCAACGAGGTGCCGGAAACCGACGGCGTGGTTCAGGGCGTAGCGTGTATGCAACTGCGAGCGGATGAGGTTGCCGCCTTAAGTATCGGCCGAGGGCTTTCCTGATCATTTTAGAAAGGCGCTGAAGGATGCAATCGTTTTCCCTGGCATATGGTAAAGGCTGGCTGGATTTTTCTTTCCCTGATTCCATTCACGTGCAGCAGATCGCGCCTGGGTTTGTGCCCGGCGCTGTGGATCCTGCTGCCGAGGTCGAACGTGCTTTGGATCACCCCCTGGGCGGGATCAACCTGGATCAATTCCATAATGCCAAATCAGCCGCTATTGCGGTGAATGACAAAACCCGGCCGGTCCCCCTGCACCAGTTGCTGCCTCCCTTGGTCGCGCGCCTGGAACGAATGGGCATCTCTTCTGAAAATATCCGTTTCTATTTCGCGACCGGCACGCACACGCCCATGACGCCATCGGAAATGCGATCGCTGCTCCCCCCTGCCCTGGCGGAACGGTATCCAATGTACTCGCACGATTGCGACGATGTCGCCGGGTTGGTTGATCTTGGGAGGACCAGTTATGGAACGTCTGTTCTGTGTTCAGGTCATTATTTGCAGAATGACCTGAAGATAGTTACCGGGAACATCGAACCGCACCATTTTGCCGGTTTTTCAGGCGGCGCGAAAACCTTTTCAATCGGGTTAGCCGGCCGCGAAACAATCAACCGAAACCACAGTCTATTATTGGATTCGTGCTCCCATACGGGCGAATTTGATCACAATCCACTCCGCCAGGAGATCGAAGAAATCGGCCGTCTGGCAAAAATCGATCTTGCCCTGAATGCTGTCCTTAATGAAAAGAAGGAAATCGTCAAAGCGTTCTTTGGGCCGCCATTCGACGTCATCCGGGCCGGCATCCCCATTGCCCGACAGGTTTGCCAGACGCCTGTGCGCGGTAGATATGACCTGGTGATCGCGTCGGTTGGCGGGCATCCCAAGGATATCAACCTGTACCAGGCGCAAAAGGCGCTCACGCACGCTTCCATGCTCACGCGCGACGGCGGCGTGGTGATTTTGGTAGGCGCCTGCCCTGAAGGCAGCGGCAGCCAGGGCTTCGAAGAGCTGATGACGTCAGCCGCCTCCCCGGCGGTTGTGCTAAAAAAATTCGACCGGGTAAATTTCCGGGTTGGCCCGCATAAAGCCTTCCAATTTGCACGTGAATTGGTACGCATCCGCGTGATTCTGGTTTCTGAACTGCCGGCAGAGCTGGTCCGGCGATTGTTTCTGATCCCGGCCGGAACGCCGGTACAGGCCTTGGACGCGGCTTTCGAACTGCTTCCCGCGAATCCAACTATTGCAATCCTGCCGCGGGCGATCAATACTATTCCACTGATTGAATCTGTTTAAGGGTGAGGAAGGAAATGCAGGCATCACCGTTGATCGAAAATCCCGAGTTGGAAGGCGGCGCGTTTTACTGGCCGGGAGGCCCCAATGGAATTCTGCTGATGCACGGCTTCACGGCCACCAGCGTGGAAATTCGGCCGTTGGCGCATGCGTTTCAGCAGGCCGGGTTCAGTGTAGCTGGCCCTTTGCTGCCGGGGCACGGCACCACGCCGGACGACCTGAATGCTCAACGCTGGCAAAACTGGGTTGCCGCCGCCGATCAGGCCTATCAATTGCTGGCTTCCAATTGTGTGCGGGTGTTTGTGGGCGGCGAGTCGCTGGGTGGACTGTTGACCCTTTACCTGGCCAGCCGGCATCCAGAAATAAATGGAATCCTGCTTTTCGCCCCGGCGATGAAGGTGAAGAACCTGTGGAGAACCTGGTTCGCCCGATTCTTTATAACAACCAGGCTCAAAAAACCGGGCAGCGGACCGCCCAATCCCCTGCCCTGGCAGGGTTATAAGGTCTTCCCGGTCAAAGGTTCCTACCAGCTCTGGCGCTTTCAAAAACAGGTTGGCAAACGCCTGTCTCTGGTCACTCAACCGGCTTTAATATTTCAGGGGAAAAAAGACCGTACCATTCTTCCGGTGAGCTCGCAAATCATCTTTGAAGGTATCCGTTCAAAGCAAAAAGAACTGGTCTGGCTGGAAAACTCCGGACATTGCGTCTTGCTGGCTCCAGAGCATGAACAGGTGATAACCCAAAGCCGCGCATTTGTTGAAGCCATCCTGCAGGAACACGGAGTGTACGCATCATGAACCGTTCCATCCGCTGGTATGATTATTTGACCTTCAATGCCTACTGGCTCGGATTATCGGCGCTCTCCAACACGATGACGCCGCTGGTCGTGCCATTGCTGGTTCAGCAGTTCATCGGCGAAGAGCTGAAGGGCACCTATTATGGCAACCTGCGGTTGTGGACGCTGATGGTTGCGATCCTGGTCCAGTCGCTGGCGGGCCTGCTCTCTGACCGTTCGACCTCCCGTTGGGGGCGCAGGCGGCCATTTATCCTGTTGGGCACACTGGGCGACCTGGTGATGATCGCGTTGATTGGATTTTCCGCCGGCATGGAAGGCCCTGCGGGCTACTGGTTTCTCTTCACAATGGTCATCTTGATGATGGTGACCACCAATGTTGCCCACGGTGCGACGCAAGGGATCATTCCGGACCTGGTGCCGGCTGAAAAACGCGGACGCTTTTCGGCGGTGAAAGCCCTGCTGGAAATCCCCATTCCACTCATCATCGTCTCATTCACGATTGCCCGGATGGTCAGCAAGGGAAACCTGTGGGGAGCGTTGATCACCCTGATGGGCATCCTCGTGGTCGTGGCACTCATCGCCATGTTCATCCCAGAACAACAAAACAAGTCCAGCTCGTCGCCGCTGGCGTGGCAGGATTTTGTGCGCCTGGCGGCCATGACCAGCGCTTTTACATTGATTTTGCTTGGCATCGGGTGGGCAGTGAAACTTGCGCATCCTTTGTTATGTAAAATGGAGGCA
>CAYYBV010000042.1:0-2508 GCA_964469675.1 uncultured Verrucomicrobiota bacterium | reverse complement strand
CCACAGGGGTGATCAGCCTGATTGGCATGGCGCTGGCGGTTTTTGGCGGAGTCACGGCCAGCCTGCGCATCGGCGTGGATAGCGAATCCTTGCGGAAGGACCCCTCATTTCGCTGGTGGGTGATTAACCGGCTGGCTTTTCTGATCGGCGCTAATAACCTGGCCGGTTTTACGATATATTTTTTGCAGGGTAGGCTGGGGTTTGTTCAGGCCGAGGCAGCCGGCCCGGCTTCCCGCCTGACGATGTTCGTCGGGGTCGCCATATTGCTTAGTGCTCTGCCTAGCGGCTTCCTGACCGATCGGTTTGGCCGCAAACGCATTGTCGCCTTGGCGGGCTTTCTGGCTGCCGCTGGTACGGCCCTGGCCGTGGCCGTGCCCAACCTGACGGTGATCTACATCGGTGGAGCCATCATCGGCATTGGCATGGGACTTTTTTATACCGCCAACTGGGCTTTGGGCACTGAAATCGTCCCGAAAGCGCAGGCTGGCCGATTCCTTGGCATTTCCAACCTGGCAGGTGCCGGGGCTGGCGCTATTGGGGCGTATATTGGTGGACCCATGGCGGATTTTCTCGCCGCACAGATGCCGCAATCACCTGGATTGGGGTATGTATTGCTGTTTGTCCTGTACGGCTCCCTGTTCTTGCTATCCATCGTTGCGCTCACTCGCGTGCGCGAGCCTTCACGCGCCACCCAGATTGCTCAGATTGAATAAATCGCGTGTATAATACAGTTATTCTGTCATTGAGTTGATTACGATTTGCGGAGAAGCTATGTCTGATCAAACGCGACCACCCGGCAAGACCACAATTGCACCGGTTGTTCTGACGCAGATTGCGAAATTGACCACGCTGGGCGTTCCCGGCGTCAATCGATTGACTGTTGCTCCCCCTGACGTCAACCGCCTGTTCAAACCAGGCGCGAACGAAGGGGTGAAAATCAATGTTGAAAATGACATGGTCTACGTTGACCTGTATGTAATTTTGAATCGGGACGTAAATGTGCGCGATGTGAGCCATGCCATTCAGAGCCAAGTGGCCCGCGCAATTGTTGATATGGTCGGCATGGAAATTGGCAAGGTGAATGTCCATGTCGAAGACATCGATTACTCTGAACCGGTTAAATAAAAACACATGAAGTCACGCACCAAGGCGCGCTATGTTGCCTTGCAAGTCCTTTACGAATGCGATATGACCGGCCATTCTGCTGTGGAAGCAATGGAAGAACGGCTGGTTGCCGAGGAACTGGATGACAGCCTGGCCGATTTCAGCCGGCAAATCGTCCGTGGGGTATTGCCCATCTCGGAAAAGCTGGACGGGTTCATCGCCGAACACGCACCCGAATGGCCGATGGATCAGGTTGCGGTTGTCGATCGTAACATCATCCGTATCGCTTTGTGGGAGTTTGCGGTTGAAAACTGCACGCCTGTCAAGGTGGCCATTAACGAGGCTATTGAACTGGCAAAAATGTTTGGGTCTGACAGCACACCGCGATTCGTGAATGGCGTTCTTGGTAGTCTGGCAAATCGGCAGCAGGAAATTCTACATAAATTGCATTCGACGCTAAAGGATGACCTCAAAGGCTCGCAGCAAGAAGGATAGCCTTTGAGTTTTGTTGCATTTTTCTAGACCCACTGGAGGGGAACAATGAGAACCGTTGGCCGTCGGTCTTTCTTGATGGTTGTTTGCGTCGTGCTGACCCTGGCTTTTGTGCTGAGTTCGTGCCAACCAACGGCTGTTCCTGTCCCGGAGGCTGAAACCGTCTCCGCAGGCCCGCTGGCACAGGTGACCTTTGTGGTTACTCCGCCGGCGGGTACTGATTCATCGGCCAAACTTACGTTGGAAATCCTGGACGAAGTGACCGGGCTGGCGCTTAACCCCTCGCGTTTATCCATGACCGCAACCTCTGACGGCCGCTTTACCGTTGAAGCAGCCTTTTCTGAGGGCAGCCTGGTGAAATATCGTTATTTGCGGGAGGGCACACCTCCGGCTGTGGAATATGGCAGCACCAATCAACAGATCCGCTACCGCATTTTTCGGGTGTACGGCTCGGACCAGGTGGAAGACATCATCGCAGCGTGGAACGATCAGCCTTTCACAGGCGCGGTTGGCCGGATTCGCGGCCAAGCGATCGATAACACCAACAACACTCCCTTGCCCAATCTATATGTCACCGCGGCAGGCATCAGCACGCTGACCTCCTCGGATGGCAGTTTCTTATTGGAAGGCATCCCTGTCGGCACACATCAACTTGTTGCCATCAGCCTGGACGGCGCGTATAAAACCTTCCAGCAAGGCGCCACCGTCGCCGCGGGGGCTACCACGCCGGCTGCGATAGCGTTATCGCCGGTGCAAATGATCGCGGTCAATTTTGTCGTCAAACCGCCGGAAGGAAACCTCACCGGCGTTCCAATTCGCATGGTGGGCAATCTTTTCACGCTCGGCAATACCTTTGCTGATCTTTCCGGCGGGATGAGCGTCATTGCCAGCCGGGCTCCTTTGTTGACTTTG
>CAYYBV010000041.1:1739-12064 GCA_964469675.1 uncultured Verrucomicrobiota bacterium | reverse complement strand
ACCTGCATATACCAGGTAACTGGTCGTGCCGGCGCCCAAATCAATGAGCGCCACGCCACATTCCTTCTGTTCCGGCGTAAGCATTGCCATGGACGCGCACAGGCCGCTGAAGGCCACATCCATCACATCCAAACCGATATTGCGCACGGCCTGGACCGCATTGTTCAGTACATTGCGCGCGCCGTGCACCACCAACATGTCCAGCGACAGCTTGGCGCCATGCATGCCTTCCGGGTTGTTGACAACCAACTGGTCATCCACCATGTATTTTCGCGGGATGGAATGCATCAGCTCGCGGTCATGCGGCAAATTGACGGCCCGGGCAATATCCATGACCTGCGCCATATCCTCCCGCGTTACCCCCGCTTTAACGTCAATTACCGGAGTGCTGCCCTGGCTGGTCGTACTGCGAATATGCTCGCCCGAAATCACCAGGAAAACTTTGCCGATTTCAACCTGGCCACTCTGCTCGGCCCCCTGGATGGCTGTCTTCACGCAGGCGCTGGCCTTTTCAAGGTCCATGATGATGCCCTTGCGCACGCCGCAGGACGGGCAATGCCCGATGCCCGTGACCATCAGATGCCCGTCCTCGCGCGCCTCCCCGACCAGCGCGCACACTTTCGAAGTTCCAATTTCAACGGCCACAATTGGCTCGGACGCCATGATTACCCTCGCTCCATTCCTGATTTCTGATTATCGCTTAAGGATTTCCAAATCTTCAATCGCCGAAAAGCTGATTTCTAAATCCGAAATCGGCAATCCGCAATTCTTCAGTACTCCTTGGCGGGAAAATTATTTTCAAAAGTCATATCAATCTCGACAATGCGCTTGCTGCGCTGGGCGGCTGATTTCAAACTTTCCGCCAATCGCGACAATTTCTGCTCCAGTTGTGCACGGGCCAACGATGAGGGTTCGCCCATATGGGGCCATGCCAGCCGGACCCGCTCACCATTCGCCAGCCGGAGTTCCAGCGCTTGCGCATTGCGCACATCAATTGAGGCGATCCGGACCCGCTGGCCGATGGGGGTCGTCTGGCAGACGTCAAGAACTTCGAGGGCGTTCCGGATACCAGCCGCACTTAATTGCACACCCGGCCGGATTCCCGGCAAGTCATAGCCGACAATGATCGGCAAGGCTTTGGAGCCGGGCATCGGGCCAAGCACATAGCCCTCGCGGTCAAGCGTCAGATAATAACGATTCACTTCCAACTGCGCCATGGACACGCGCTCGCGCACGCGGATGATCAGCTCGCCCGGCAGGCAACGCTTGATTTCTACAGCCTTGAGTCGCGGCACTTTCTGCAGCAGCTGGTCCCGGATACTGGCGATATCATCGGCAAACAGGTATTTCATCTCCGCCAAGCGGGCATATTCCATGATGTGCTTGGGCGTTATGATGTCGCCGTTACATTCAATCTTAATGTCCCGGACATGGAAAAGATCGTTTTGCCGGAAAAGCAGCCGGCCCAGAAGCTGGGTTCCCGCCCAGACAAGAATAACGCACGCCGCCAGGATGGATAAAGCCACCAGCAACATTATCAAGCGACGCCACCACTCCTTGGCCCCGGCGTGCTCGCGGGCGCTAAAGCGCAATATGGATTGGGGCCGGTCGTCCCTTTGCGCACGGGACCAGCGCTTGCGCCGCGTTTGTCCGGCCTTATGCCACCACATGATAAATCCACTGCCTTTCGATTAAAACGCGTTGTTTCCGACTGCGCTTGCATCCACGCCCCATCCTCCAGCGGACAAAATCAATATGGATTTTCCGCTGCGCGCCGTCAAGAGCAAAGCTCTGCCACATCGGCGGCAAGCGTGTCCTGGATTAATCCACGGCCGCCGTGCGCAGGATGCGTTCACACAGGGCGGGAAAAGCGTAGCCGGCGACGCTGGCGGCCTTGGGCAGGAGGCTGGTTTCGGTAAAACCAGGGATCGTATTCAACTCCAGAACATACATCCGGCCATCGGGGCTCATCCTTAAATCCACCCGCCCCATCCCGCGCCCGGCAAGCGCCCGATAAGTCCGCGCGCCCAAGTCCTGGCACATGCGCGTGACGGCATTATCCAGCTTCGCAGGCACGATATACTCCGTGACCCCCTTGGTGTATTTGGCCCGGTAATCGTAATTGTTGTCCGGCGCAAGGATTTCAATCACCGGCAGGACTTCATCATCAACCATGCCGACAGTCAACTCTTTGCCCTCAATATATTCTTCGACCAGCGCCTCCGCATTGTAGGTCAGGGCATCGGCCAGGGCTGGCGGCCAGTCGGTTTCCACCGTCACTTTGTGGCAACCGAAACTCGAGCCCTGCCGCACCGGTTTGACGACAACCGGCAAGGGCAGGGTTCGCGCCTGGCCGGACCGTAAAACTTCAAATACCGGCGTCGGGATACCATGGCGCATCAAGATCTGTTTGGCGCGGACCTTGTCAAATGCTATCCGGCTGGCTTCCGGCCGTGCCCCGGTATAAGGCACTTTTTTGCGCGCCAGGATATCCTGCACCTGCCCGTCTTCGCCAAATTCACCGTGCATGGCGATAAACACGGCGTCCACCTGCGGTGGCAGCTCAAAATCACGCCCCATAATTTCAATTTCCACCACTGTGTAACCGGCCTGGCGCAGGCCGGCCACCACCGCACGCCCCGATTTAAGCGAAACATCCCGCTCCTGGGAAGGACCACCCATCAAAACCGCAACCTGCTTGAATGTTTGATTACTCAAGACACACAATCTCCTCGGTTAATTCTATTCCCGTCTGTTCGCACACAGCCTGACGCATGATTTCCAAAAGCGCACGCACATCCGAAGCCGTGGCAAGCGGCTCCGTGACAATTACATTGGCATGTTCATCCAGCACCCGGGCCCCACCGACACGCTGACCTTTCATGCCGGCCTGTTCCAGCAGGCGCCCGGCAAAATCACCTTCCGGATTCCGGAACACCGAACCGGCCGAGGATCGGCCACTCAACCAGGCGCGCCGCTTGAGAATCTCCGCCTGGCGTGTTCGTACCGCCTGTGGATTTGAGGGCGTCAAATCAAACGCCGCCGCACACACAACTTTGCCGGCTGCCGCCGGGCCGATCAATCCAGCACAATGGCGATAACTAAATCCAAGCGCTGCTTTTTCCAGCACCTGTTCGGACCCATCGGGATTACGCAGGCGCACCCAGGCCACGCGCGCGCCGATGCTCTCGCCCCAGGCGCCCGCATTCATGCGCAAGGCGCCGCCAACGGAACCCGGAATGCCAGCCAGAAATTCAAGCCCGGCCAGGCCGTCCGCGGCCAACCGGCCGGTCAGTTCAGCCAGAGACACACCGGCGCCAACAACCACTCGGAATGCCGGCGCCGAAGCCAGGCTGATTTGCCGGAACGCCGGATCAGCCAGACGCACGACCACCCCGCGCACCCCCAGGTCACTTACCAGCACATTACTCCCGGCACCCAACAGGGTGACCGGGACCCGGCTTTTATCAGCCCACTGCAGCAATTTTATCAAATCCTCTTCATCGGCCAATTCGGCAAAAATGTCAGCGCTACCACCCACACGCAAGGTAGTTTTGGCAGCCAGCGATACCTGCCGCTTAAAAACAGCTGATTTCCATTGCATCTGTTCGAGGGTCGCCACCCAGTCACACGCCGGGTCCACCCGGGATGCCGGGTCCGGGGCCGTCAGGCGACATTTAGCCAGTTCCATGCGCGCCCAGCCGGCAATTTGCTCGACATCGCCCGCGCCCATAATCAGCAATCCATCTCCAGGCCGAAGCGCCGTGCGGACATACCCCCAGGCCTGGACCAGTGATGCCGCGCAAAGCGTCCGCACCTTACCAAGACGCCGGACATGCGCATAGAGATCCCAGGAAGTGCCCCCCGCCATCATTTTTTCCGAGGCCGCATAAACCGGCGCAAGCACCAGTTCATCCACCCCTTGTAACACGGCGGCAAAATCGCCGGCCAGCGCCCGCGTACGGCTGTAACGATGCGGCTGGAACACAACCAGCCAGCGCTTACGCTGCAAGCAAGCAAGTGTGCGCAAGGTGGCCGCAATTTCCGTCGGATGATGCGCATAATCGGAAATAACCAGTACATCGTCCCGGCTAATCACCCGTTCAAATCGCCGACGCACCGGCTGAAAGCCCTGCAGACCGCGCTGCATGGCATCGAAGGCCACGCCACAAGCGGAGGCCGCCGCACAGGCCGCCAGAGCATTCAGCACGTTGTGGCGCCCCGCAGCCGATAGTCGAATAACTCCCAAATTAACCGCGCCACACCAAACTTGAAATAAGGTGTTCTCAGCCGTTTCTGCAATCACCGCGGCACGCCACTCGGCTGATGCCGACAACTCGGCTGGTACCGACAACTCGGCTGGTGCCGACAACTCGGCTGTGGGCATTAGCCCGCAGGCAAGGGCGCCCGGCAAGCCACGGCAAAGCGCAAGGGCGCCCGGATCGTCGGCACAATAAACAATACCCCGGCGCACCTGCCGGAGCATAGCCGTGAAACTCGCGCGCAGGGCGTTGATGTCGGCAAAATGCTCGGCATGATCAAATTCGACATTCGTCACCACGGCAAAGTCAGGCGCATAAACGGCCAGGGTGCCATCACTCTCATCAGCCTCCACCACAAGGCAGTCACCATGCCCCGCGCCGGCCACTGCGGGTGGACCGGCCAGAATCGGTTTGCCGGCGGCGGCGCCAAGCGTGGATTCGCCTCCAATACAATAGGATGGATCGCGCCCGGCGGCCATGAGGATCTGCGTGAGCATGGCCGTGGTCGTGGTCTTGCCGTGCGTGCCACAAACAATAATCGAGGTATGGCCGGCAAGAAGCGCGGCCAGCACCGTGCCCCGTTGGAAAACAGCCAGGCCCCGCGCTAATGCCGCTTGAATTTCAGGGTGTCCCGGCCGGACCGCGGTCGTACGCACCACCCAATCCACGCCATCCAGGTGCGCGCCATCATGTCCGCGCCGGACGTCAATGCCGGCCGCGCTCAACCACGGCGCCAGGGCATTGCTTTTTGAATCGCACCCGGAAACACGCCAGCCTTTTTGTTTAAGCTGGAAAGCCAGCCCGGCCATCCCCACCCCGCAGATGCCGACAAAATGTACATGGCCCGGTGGTCCAGCCAGGCGGTGACGCACGTTAGTAAGATCGCCGGTCATAAGAATAATGGCAAATGGTTGCTGGTTTCCGCCAGCAGGCGGATCCGCCTACGGCGGAAACAATCAATGGTTATACAGGAATAATTAATTTTTGTTCTTAATTATTCTTTCTTGATTTTCAACTTGATGTTGGATGCTTGCTTAATCCGGCATCCGTGCGCACAATTGCTTCCACCAGGTCGGCCAGTGTGGCAGCCGGATTATTCGTGACGCGCCGCAGCGCGGCGGCGCGCATGCGCGCAAGCCGAGCGGGATCGCGCATCAGGCCGGCCACATAGCCGGCCAGCCACTCCACGGTCAGAATTTGTTCATCGCAAATATCGGCCGCCCCCGACGACGCAAGGGCGTCAGCATTGGCCGCCTGGTGCTGACGAATGGCAAATGGATACGGCACCAGCAGTGCCGGCACGCCGTAATACGCAAGCTCCGCACAAGTGGAGGCGCCGCTCCGGCAAATAGCCAGCGCGGCATGCCGGTAAGCCCGTGGCATCTCATGCAGAAACCCGAACACCGCATGCAGCACACCGGCCTGCTGATATTCCTGGCGCACGGCAACCACATCCGACTGGCCGGCAAGGTGAATTACCTGGAGCAAAACATTTTCGCGATGCAGACGCGCGATCGCCCGGGAAACAATTTGGTTCAAACGATGCGCCCCGCGACTGCCCCCCATGACCAGGAGGGTGAACCGACCAGGGACTAAAGCGTCCCATTGATTAATTTCCAATTTATGATTTTCGATTTCCGATTGCGGACACGCATTGATCGTCCGGCATCCGGCGTCCATCGTCTGATTCCCTCCCTCCGCTTGCTGGCGCACGGGCATGCCGGTGAACACAAGCCGACGATGCGTGAGATGATGGCGCGTCTCCTCAAATCCCAGGGCTACCGCCCGCGCCCAGCGGCTCAAAAATCGGATAGCCCGGCCGGGAATGACATTAGCCTCGTGCAGGACAACAGGAATATGCAACCAGCGCGCGGCAAGCACCGGCCCAACGGAGGCGTAACTGCCCATGGCCAGGAGCACATCCGGCGCAAAACTTCGCATGGATTGGCGACACTGCAGGATCGCCCGAACCAGGCGAAAGCCCGTGGCGATGATCGCCCGCGGAGCATGCGACGAAACCCCGCGGGCATATACCGTAACGACCGGACCAGCCCATCCGACCAGGGCCAGGTCTTCACCCGGCTTGCCCGCCAGCCACAGGATAACCGTATGCCCGCGCTGGCGCAGGGTTTCGGCTACCGCCAGGCCGGGAAAAATATGTCCGCCCGTCCCACCACAAGCAATCGCAATTTTCATAATGCTCATTCCTGACCAATGACAACCAGCGCAAACCGTACAAGCATCACCAACCTGCCGAATGATACAGCCTTCCACGCTTGACGCTTATGCGGTCTCCAGGCTTTGCACGATCGCCGCTTGCATCTGGCAAGCGAGCTGATCCAGCGCAGCGTCGGGCGTAATCAGCGGTGGCATAAAATACAAGACCGGCCCCAACGGCCTAATCAGAACCCCCTGCTGTAGGAACCAGGCCGCCACCCGCCGGGCCCGTTCCGGGCCCGGCTGCCCTTTGCAATCAGCCAACTCAACCGCCGCCAGGAGACCCAGACCACGGACATCGCGCACGCCGGTTAGTAATCTGATCGGCGCCATAGCGGCCTGGAGCCGGGCGCCAGCGTTCCGGGCGCGTTCCACAATCCGGTCTTCATCATAAATCCGCAGAGTTTCGAGCGCCACTGCCGCCGCCAGGGGATTGCCCGCAAAAGTATGGCCATGGTAAAAAGTATGGTCCACCGGCTGATCGGTAAAGGTTGCATAAATTGCCTCGCGGACAATCGTCGCGCTGATCGGCAGATACCCACCCGCCAAGCCCTTGCCCAGGCATACGATATCGGGATCAATCCCGGCATGCTCAAAAGCGAACATCCGACCGGTGCGTCCGAATCCCATGGCGATTTCATCGGCAACCAGCAGGACATCGTGTTGCCGGCACAGCGCCGCTATTTTGGCCAGACACGCCGGGGCATATATGCGCATGCCGGCGGCACCCTGGCAAATTGGCTCGACAATCACCGCCGCAATTTCAGCCGCGTTTTTTTCAAGAATTTTCGCAAGGTCCGCCAGGCAAACCTGAACACAGGTGTCCGGCTTTAGGCCGTGGTTACAGGTCCCACAGCAGGGCGCAGGGGCGCGGAACACCGGAAAGAGCAAGGACTGAAACGGAGCGTGGAACTCCGGTAGATAGCCGACCGCAACGGCACCCAGTGTATCACCATGATAGGCATTACACAGCGAGACAAACCGCCGCCGTGACGGCCGGCCAAGGTTATGCCAATACTGGACCGCAATTTTAAGGGCCGCTTCCACGGCGCTGGCGCCATCACCTGAAAAAAACACGCGCCGGCAACGATCCGGGAACAATTCCGCCAGGCGCGCGGCCAGCTCGATCGCGCCGGGATGCGAGAGGTTGCCCAGCATGCTGTGTTGCAGAAGCTTGGCCTGGTCGGCCAGCACTTTCACCAGGCGCGGATGGCTGTGCCCCAGATTGCAGGCCCACCAGGAGGAAATTGCATCCAGGTAGCGGCGCCCATCACTGTCAAAAAGATAAAGGCCCTCCCCGCGCATCATTACCGGGAACGCACTCTCCCGTATGGCCGATTGGCGGGAATAGGGATGCCAGAGATGCCGACGATCAAGCGAACGATACTGTTCGGTATTCATGACGATTGGCTACTATTCAGATTTTTTACGGCTAAACACACGCCATGGATCAAACTTAACGCACTGTGGGCAACAAAAAATTAAAGCCTTCTCCCGTTTCGCGCTTTTCGCATATTGCGCAGCTAGCGCTTTATTGAGCGGTTGAGTGGTTACGGCGACCGCAGCCATTCCAGCCAGTCCGCCATGGGCGGCAGGGCGGCGGCCGCCGTGTGGCTAAATTGAGCAACCGAGCGCGGCGGCGCAGCCGGCATAAATGGCAGGCACCCCAGAACACGCACAGCGCCCAACCGCGCAATGCTACGCATATTATCACGCTCGATCAAACCCGGGCGACCGGGCGCGGACGCATTGAATACCACGCCCAGCACCCGGGCCCGCGCGCGACGCAGGCCTTGCAGCGTAAGCAACGTATGGTTAATCGTGCCCAGCCCCGGGCGGGCCACCACCACCACCGGCAAACCCAGCGTGACAATCAAATCCAGCATCGTCCGGCGCCCGCAGAGCGGCACACAAACCCCGCCGGCGCCTTCCACCACCACGAACGCATGACGCACCTGCAAAGCGCTTAAACAAGTTTGAATACGATCAAAACCGAGGCGACGGCCGGACACGGCCGCGGCCAGATGCGGTGAACACGCCTTGCGGAAACAGCAGGGCGCCATCAGGGCATATTCCAAACGGCCCGGATGCAAACCGGTTAGTGCCAGGCAGAAATCCAAATCGGGCGAATGCCAGCGGCCATTCCGCCGAATGGCCCCGGTCTGGACCGGCTTCATCGGCACGGCATCAACACCGCTCGCGCGCAGCACGGACAGCAAAGCGGCGCTCACCCAAGTTTTGCCAACTCCCGTGTCCGTGCCGGTAATAAAGATACCCTGGGCAGTCATAATGTTCCCCGAAAACGGGGACACTGTATTACAGAACGCACCGGCATGCACGAAAAATATTACAAAGCGATGGAATTACACCGGCCGAGTGCTTGCAACCAGCGCGTAATCCTGGTCAGCAATGTCCGCATTTTAAATTGCCGGAGTTTTGACACGGCGAACCAGTCGCGGCCAGTAACAACGACCGTATAGTCGTCCTATGGTCGGAAAGCGGGCCGGGCCTGCCGGCGCACCACTGCACCAAACAACATAAAAAATCCAAGGCATAAATCTGGCTTACGCCCGATCACATAATATTACTAACGCCCACTTGTCAATCAGGCATCAACCCGTTAAGGTATTTGGCAATTGCCGTTTAAAACCATAAACCGAAGGGTTAACCAAAAGGACAAGACCATGCCGAACAAAGACATGCTGGCCGAGATTTTTAGAATGCAGGGCGAATTAAACCAACGCATCGGCGTGAATACCACGCACATGTCGGAACATGACAAACCGGCATGGGTCCTGAACTACTGCCGGGCCATGACCCAGGAAGTGGCGGAGTTGACTGACAGCGTACCGTGGAAATGGTGGGCCAAATACCAGAAGTTCGATAAGCAAAACGCACGCGTGGAAGTCGCCGATCTGTTTCATTTCCTAGTTTCGCTGGCCCAAGTCCTAGACATGTCGGCCGAGGATATTTTTGAAGCCTATCGCAAAAAGAACGAAGTCAACTTCCAACGGCAGGATTCGGGCTATACCGCCAAGGACGCCAACGACAGCAAGCATATCTGACCCAACATGCAGAATGCCAAAGCAGGCCGCCGACGAAATTACAAGGCGGAGTGGCCGGGCAATACGCTCCGGTACCGTCGGCCTATTCCGGCGCGCTTAAGCCGGAATCTTCTTTTTTCCATTTCGTCTACGTGTAGCGGAGCACTTCTTCGGCCGTGGTATAGCCGTCCAGCATATTGCGGATGCCGTCATCCCGCAGGAGGCGCATGCCCTGCTCGACGGCCTTGGCACGGATGGTCAGAGTTGGTTTGCGCGCGTTGATCAACTCGCGGATGGGTTCCGTCACAGTCATATATTCCACCAAAGACTTGCGGAAGCGGTATCCGGACTCATGGCATTCGGGACAGCCTTTGCCATAGTAAAAAGGACGGCCAGCCACAGCTTCCTCGGTCAGGTTAAGACGATCCAAAAGCGCCTTATCGGGATGGGCAATGGGCGTCTTGCATTTTTTACAGATGGTACGCACCAGGCGCTGGGCCAGCACGGATTCCAATGTTGATGAAATCAGGAAAGGCTCAACTTCAAGGTCAATCAAGCGAGTCACGGCGCCGGCAGCATCATTCGTATGCAGGGTACTGAACACCAAATGGCCGGTCAGTGACGACTGGATAGCAATCGAAGCGGTTTCCAAATCGCGAATTTCACCGATCATAATAATATCCGGGTCCTGGCGCAGGAAGGCGCGCAGGCATTCCTGGAACGTCACGCCGATACCATCATTGACCTGCACCTGGATGATACCGTCAATATCGTATTCCACGGGATCCTCCACGGTCAGCAG
>CAYYBV010000041.1:868-1729 GCA_964469675.1 uncultured Verrucomicrobiota bacterium | reverse complement strand
ATGCGTCGCAAGGCGGAATAGAGCGTCGTCGTTTTGCCGGAGCCCGTCGGGCCGGTGACGATGATAATGCCGTTGGGTTTCTGGATATCCTGGCTGAAGGTATCGTAAATCTCGGTGGGCATCCCTAAATTTTCCAGCTCCAGAGACACGGTGGAACGGTCAAGGATACGCAACACAACGCTTTCGCCGAACTGGGTCGGCAAAGTGGAAACACGGAAATCAATCTGACGCCCTAGCATGGTCATCTTTAGATGTCCATCCTGGGGCAGACGCCGCTCGGAAATATCCAGATTGGACATAACCTTGATACGCGAGATGACCGGGGTCGCCAGGCGCCGGGAGGGTGGCGATAATTCGTAAAGCGCGCCATCAACCCGGTAACGTATCTTAAAATCATTCTCAAACGGCTCAAAATGCACATCCGAGGCCTTCGACTGGACGGCCTCATAAAGCACCATGTTGACCAGGCGCACAACGGGTGTGGCATTGGCGGCCTGTTCCAGGCCTGACGTATCATCCTCCTTGCCCTCGCTCAGCTCCACGACGCCACCTGCATCAATGTCCGCTTCAAGCTTGCTGAGCATGTCGTTCATCGAAGCACTGTCTTCCCCATAAAATTTGTTAACCTTTGATTTGACATCCTCTTCGCGGGCCAGCACAAAGGTTATGTCGCGGGTCAGCACGAAGCGGAGCTCATCCACCGTAACTGGCTCCATCAGCTGGGAAGTGGCCAGCACGATGCCGTTGGCATCCATATTGATCGGCACCACACTATACATACGCGCAACGCTGGCGGGCAGGGCCTTGACCACTTCATCGGGTATCTCACGCTCCGCCAGATTGATGACGGAGGTGCCCTGA
>CAYYBV010000041.1:0-858 GCA_964469675.1 uncultured Verrucomicrobiota bacterium | reverse complement strand
CTTCTTTATCGGCTTCTTTATAAAGCTGCCGATAACCAGCAGATCCTCTTCCTTGACCACGCCTTGGTCAATGACCACCTTGCGCGCGGCGTTACCGGTGAGCTTCTGCTCCTCGAGGACCGCCGCGAGCTGGGTGGCATCAATCGCCTTGTTGTCACTCAGAAGCTGTAACAGCGGGTCCACGTGTATTGTTTCCGCCATAACTCAATCCTTACTTGTGCTTACCGGAACCGGCCTTCAGTTTTTCAACAATGGCATCCGGGTCCTGGCACTTGGTTATTAAGTTGTCGTAGCTGATAATGCCCTTTTCATAAAGAAACATCAGGTGGGCATCCAGGGTAATCATCCCCCACTTGCCGCCGGTCTGGATGTCCGAGGTAATCCGGAAACTCTTGTTATCCCGGATCAGGTTCTGAATCGAAGGCGTGGTGATCATGATCTCAAATGCCGCCACGCGGCCGGGATGGTCCTGGCGCACGATGAGTAATTGTGAGACCACCGCAATAATGCTGGATGCCAGCTGCGTGCGGATTTGTTCCTGCTGGTCAGTCGGGAACGAGTCCACGATACGATCCACCGTGCGTGCGGCGCCGGTTGTATGCAGGGTAGCCAGCACAAGATGGCCGGTTTCTGCGGCGGTAATAGCCGCCTGCATGGTTTCCAGATCGCGCATTTCGCCCACGAGGATGACATCGGGGTCCATGCGCAGCGCCCGGCGCAGAGCCTCCTCAAAATTGGGCACATCCACACCGATCTCGCGTTGCGTGATTATCGAACGCTTGTGATCGTGGTAATATTCGACCGGATCCTCAATGGTGATGATATGGCAATCCCGCTCGATATTAATCAGATTGATCA
>CAYYBV010000040.1:0-12080 GCA_964469675.1 uncultured Verrucomicrobiota bacterium | reverse complement strand
TTCGATCCCCTGCCCGATCCGGTTCGGACCGCCGCCCAGGATCATGATCTTTCGCCGCTTGTCGGGACGATATTCGTCCAATGTTCCATAGGTCGAATAATAATAAGGCGTTAAGGCCTTGAACTCCGCCGCACAGGTATCCACGAGGTTAAACACCGGCGTCAGACCAATGCCTTCACGGGCCTGGCGCACCGCGGTTTCGGTGGCATTCAGCAAAAAGGCAATCTGCCTGTCAGAGTAGCCAAACGCCTTGGCCTGGAAAAATAGACCTCGGTTCCTGGTCAGCCCATCAAGATCGAGCGCCGAACGGATTTCATCTTCAAAGGCTGATAGTTCCTCAAGGTGCCCCAGGAACCATGGATCGATCTG
The DNA here is from genome assembly GCA_964469675.1 of uncultured Verrucomicrobiota bacterium. Lineage (GTDB taxonomy): Bacteria > Verrucomicrobiota > Kiritimatiellia > JAAZAB01 > JAAZAB01 > VSJD01. The sequence goes on along the minus strand of CAYYBV010000040.1, from coordinate 11,711 downwards.
CGTCAGCGCCGCAATGCGGGACACCGGCCAGCCCCGCTTGAAAGCCGCCCGGATAAGAAACAGTCGCAAGGCGTTGGGCCGCACGAGTTCGCCACTCAATTCGGCATCCGAAAGACATTCGTAAGAACCATCCTTGCCATCGGCGCCAAAACCGGCCCGACCGGTTTCAAGCGAGCGCAAGGCCTTTTGGAGCGACTCCTTGAAAGTCCGCCCAATGCTCATGGTCTCGCCGACGGATTTCATCTGGGTCCCCAGCGTGGTATCAGCAGCGGAAAATTTTTCGAAGGCAAAGCGCGGCACCTTGGTGACCACATAATCAATCGTCGGCTCGAAGCAAGCCGGGGTTTCGCAGGTAATATCATTGCGCAATTCATCCAGCGTGTAACCGACGGCCAGCTTGGCCGCAATTTTGGCGATGGGAAACCCCGTGGCCTTGGATGCCAGCGCGCTGGAACGCGACACGCGCGGGTTCATCTCGATTATCACCATGCGGCCATTGGCCGGATTAACGGACCACTGGACGTTTGCGCCGCCGGTTTCCACGCCAATCTCGCGTATGACCGCCAAGGTGGCATCCCGCATACGCTGATATTCACGATCGGTCAGCGTCTGTGCCGGGGCCACGGTGATACTGTCCCCGGTATGAATCCCCATGGGGTCAACATTTTCGATGGAACAAACGATAACGCAATTATCTTTCCTATCCCGCATAACCTCCAGTTCAAACTCTTTCCAACCGATCATCGATTCCTCGATCAACACCTCGGAATTGAGGCTATATGCCAAGCCGCGCGTCACAATGGCACGGAACTCCGCCTCGTCCCGGGCAATGCCTCCGCCAGATCCGCCCAGGGTAAAGCCGGGCCGGATTATCAGGGGAAAAACGGCCATGGCGGCTTGAATCTTCAGCGCCTCGGCAAGGGACCGCGCGGATTGTCCGCGCGGCACATCCATCCCGATTTTTACCATCGCCGCTTTAAACAGGTCGCGATCTTCCGCCTTGCGGATCACCTCGGCCCGGGCACCGATCATTTCCACCTGGTAACGTTTCAATACACCATGATCATGGAGGGCAACGGCTAAATTCAACGCCGTCTGGCCGCCCAACGTCGGCAAGAGCGCATCCGGACGCTCGCGTCGGATGATCTCTTCGAGGACCGGCTCGGTCAACGGCTCCAGATAGGTTCGGTCGGCAAATTCCGGATCGGTCATGATTGTGGCCGGGTTGCTATTGACCAGCACGAGTTCATAACCTTCCTCCTTGAGTGCCTTGCAAGCCTGCACCCCGGAATAGTCAAACTCACAGGCCTGGCCAATGACAATCGGGCCGGCGCCGATAAGCATGATTTTTTTTATGTCGGCTCTTTTAGGCATGCCTTGAACTTTAAATCAATATTAAACGACCGTTGCACTGGTCGCCCGGGCGGGCCGATCACGGAACACCATGGCCGCGCTGATAAACTGGTTAAACAACGGATGGGCCTTTAAAGGCCCAGACTGAAATTCGGGATGAAACTGGCACGCTACAAACCACGGGTGGCCCGCCAATTCAATAACTTCGACTAGTCCGGAGGCCGGATTGATCCCGGCAAAGACCATGCCCCGCGCCTCCATCTTTTCGCGATAGCGGTTATTAAATTCATAGCGGTGCCGGTGCCGCTCGGCAACCTCGGCCAGGCCATACGCCGTCCTGGTTTTCGTGTTTGCACTCAAGGCACACGGAAATAGTCCCAGGCGCATGGTGCCCCCCTTATCCGTCTGGTGCTTCTGGTCCTCCATCTGGTCTACAACCGGATGCGGAGTCTGCGGCTCGAATTCAGTGCTGTTGGCCCCATCCAAGCCGCAAACGTTGCGGGCAAACTCGATCACGGCGCACTGCATGCCAAGGCAGATGCCCAGAAAGGGCACATTATGAATGCGGGCATATTGCACCGCCGCGATCTTGCCCTCGATGCCGCGGTCGCCGAATCCACCGGGAACCAGAATACCATGGATACCGTCAAGCAACAGATCACATCCCTGTTTTTCAATATCCTCGGACTCGACCTGGCGGATATGGACACCAATTTGGCGCGCAATACCGGCATGGGTCAGCGCCTCATAAATGCTTTTATAGGCGTCTTTCAGACTCATGTATTTACCGACCACGGCAATCTCCAGCGTGCCGGATTCCGGCTTTAACTGCGCCGCCAGCATTTTTTCCCAGTCCTGCATGGCCAATGGACGCACATGCAGCTGCAGCATTTCGAGGATATACACATCCATACTCTGCCGCGCCAGATCAAGCGGCACCTCATAAATCGAATGCGCCACGTCAATTTCCTCTATGACCAGGTTCTGTTCCACATTGCAAAACAAGGCCATTTTTTCGCGGTGCTCACGCGTCAAATGTTGTTCACAACGACATACCAGTATATCGGGAATGATACCAATGGTCCGCAAAATGCCCACCGACTGTTGGGAAGGCTTGGTTTTCAGTTCGCCCGCCGCCTTGATGAACGGCACAAGCGTCAAGTGAATAAACAAGCCGTTTTGACGCCCAATAACCTGGCGATACTCACGAATGGCCTCCAGGAAAGGCAGGGATTCGATATCGCCGGCCGTGCCAACGATTTCGGTGATGGCAATATCAACGTTATCCCCGTCGAGCGAACGAATCGCCGCCTTGATTTCATCGGTGATATGCGGAACTACTTGGACGGTTTTACCGAGGTAGCCTCCCTGCCGCTCACGGGCAATTACCGCGCTGTAAATACGGCCGGTGGTATAATTGCTGTCACGCGTACAGACGACCCCGGCAATCCTTTCATAATGTCCCAGATCCAGATCCGTTTCCGCCCCATCGCAGGTCACATAAACTTCACCGTGCTGAAACGGCGACATAGTGCCGGCATCAACATTGAGATAGGGATCAAGCTTCTGCATGCGCACACGGTATCCCCGGCGCGCAAGCAGGAGCCCGAGCGATGCCGCCGTAATGCCCTTACCGAGCGACGAGACCACACCACCGGTAATAAAAATATGCTTAGTCACATGGGGCAACGATTTCATTAAAACTCCCTAATCTCGCTCAATAATTAAAACTACATCCAGTAACCTTGCCGCTCCATGCGCAGCGCCCGCCAATACGGTGAACAGCCCCTGTAGTAAACCAAGCACGCCGACAAGTGTTGCACTGTGCATTGGCGGCTGGGCCGCTGGTCGGCAGAACCGTTATGAATTGCCATTACCATGCATTCAAATCGGACAACATACCCCCAATCTAATCCAGCGAAGCGCTCTCTTCCAATGCCGTTTTCGACTGGTTTTGCACAGCCCCCACGTCAACGGGGTACGCCCCTGAAAAACAGGCCGTGCAATAGGCGCGCGGCAACCGGAAAGGAGCCAGCAGTCCGTCCTGGCTCAAGTAGCCCAGTGAATCCGCTTCAAGAAAGCGGCAAATTTCGTCAATGGAACGCCGCCCGGCGATCAGTTCCGCCTGCGTTGGAAAATCAATACCAAAAAAGCATGGATGCATAACGGGCGGACACGCAATCCGCAGGTGAATTTCCCGGGCTCCCGCTTGTTTCAATGCGGCAACGCGCCGGCGCGCCGTTGTCCCGCGAATGATGGAATCATCCACCACCACCACGCGCTTGCCGTTCACCACATCACGGACCACCGCCAGTTTCATATCCGCGCTGTCGGAGCGCTGGCGTACTTCCGGCATGATGAACGTCCGGCCGACGTAATGGTTGCGGATAAAACCATAGTCCAACGGGATTCCACTTCCACGCGAGTATCCTAGTGCCGCCGCATTACCACTGTCAGGCACCGCTATAACAATATCCGCATCGGCCGGGCACTCCCTGGCCAGCCGCAATCCCAGTTGACAGCGGATCCCATGGACACTCTCGCCAAACACCAGGCTGTCCGGTCTGGCAAAATAAACGTGCTCGAAAATACACTGCGCCTGGCGCGGCCCCGTCGCGGCGGCAAACTGTGAAAACCTTATGCCATCCTTATCCACTACCACCAACTCCCCGGGTTGGACATCCCGGATATATTCCGCACCTACCTGGACCAGCGCGCAAGTCTCGCTGGCAAAGACATAACCATTGCCCAGCCTGCCGATCGAGAGCGGCTTGAACCCCAGCGTATCCCGCGCCGCCATCACACAATCCCTGGTCATCAGCAGGAAGGCGAAAGCTCCCTGAAGCTCATTCAAGGCGCGCGCCACCCGGAGCGGGCGCAAGCGATACATGGGATCAGCGAGCAGATGGACCAGGACTTCACTATCCGTGCTGGTCTGGAAAATCGCGCCGGATTCCCGATACATCCGGCGCAGGCTCCCGGCATTGGTCAGGTTACCGTTATGGGCGATGGCCCAGATACCATCACTGCATTCCACGACCAGGGGTTGAACGTTCTGAATCCGGGTGGATCCGGTTGTGGAATAGCGCACATGCCCGATCCCTGCATTGCCCGGCAACTCCCCCCAAGATCTGGCCGTAAACACATCGTTGACCAACCCCAACCCCTTGATCGAGCGCACGCGCCTGCCGTCACTGGCGACGATCCCCGCGCCTTCCTGCCCGCGATGCTGTAGCGCGAACAGACCCTGGTAGATCAGCGGCGCCGCATTTGGCACCCCGTAGACGCCAAACAACCCACATGCCTCCCGCAGAAATTTATCCGGATCATGCAAGGTCATGAATAATTCCCTCGCCGGCGCATTTAGCATCGTCGGGCGTGTCAAAATATTTTTAAAACCGCACCATCCACGGTTGCGCGCAATGCAAGCATGGAATATCACGGCATCGCCGCCGCCGGCGATCAAACTCCTGTTTTCGTTTCAAGGCAATCCGGAGTTTCAACGGTAAAACAGCATCTCCGCATATGAAGGCAACGGCCAGAGCGAGCTATCAACAATCGCCTCAAGCGCATCGGCCGATTCGCGCACGGCATCCATGCTTTTTAGAACATGGTCGCGAAACGCCCTGGCCTTTTTCATTAAGTTTTCCTCACCACCGACGCGTTCAAGAATCTGTTCAAGCGCCGCCACATTCCCGTCCAGCTTGTTGGCCAGCACGGTCACCTTGCGCAGCAGGTTGACCGCAAAATCGTTTTTTATGCCAGCAGACTTGAGTGCCAGCACAGCACCGGCCGCCTGGCCGCTAAAAGCGAGCACAACCGGAATGATCTGCCGCTTGGCGATTTGCAGACAGGTCCGGGCCTCGATATTGAGCGTCTTGACATAATGTTCCAGCATTATCTCCACACGCGCATCGAGCTCCGTTTTGCTCAGCACCCCGTGTTTCAAAAGGACTTCGCCGTTTTCCTTTTCGAGCAGCGCAATAATACTGTCCACGCAGTTCTTTATGTTCGGCAAGCCGCGCTTGGCGGCCTCATTTTGCCATTCCGTTGAATAACCGTTGCCGTTAAAAATAACCTTGCGGTGCGCCTTGGCAATGGCCACGCACAACTCCCGCGCCGTAGACGCAACATCGCACGATTTTTCCAGCACATCCGCCATCGCCCCCAACGAGTCGGCCACGATCGTGTTCAACACGGAATTTGCCATCGCCGGGGACTGCGACGACCCAAGCATCCGGAATTCAAATTTATTCCCGGTAAACGCGAAAGGTGAAGTCCGGTTGCGATCGGTCATATCCCTGGGTAGCTTGGGAAGCGTGGAAGCTCCGAGAAAAATGTCCTGAATGTCCGGCCCACGGCCCTTAACCCCGCCCTTGGCCAGTTTTTCAAAAATGACCGTAAGTTGTTCGCCAAGAAACACGGAGATGACCGCGGGCGGCGCCTCATTGGCGCCGAGCCGGTAATCATTACCCGGCGTGGCAACCGTCGCCCGCAGGAGCTTGCTGTATTTTGACACCGCCTGAATCACCGCGCAAAGGAAAAGCAGGAAGGTCACATTCGCATGCGGCGTCAACCCCGGCTCCAACAAGTTCAACCCGTCATCGGTAGCCATGGACCAATTATTGTGCTTGCCAGAGCCATTCAAACCGGCAAATGGTTTTTCATGCAGCAGACACACAAAACCATGCCGCAGAGCCACATCCTCAAGCGTCTCCATTGTCAACTGATTCCAATCGGTGGCAACATTTACCGTGCCGTAGATTGGGGCAATCTCGTACTGGCCTGGCGCGACCTCATTATGCTGGGTCTTTGCGCAACGCCCAGCCGCCACAGTTGCTTGTTCAAATCCGCCATAAATGATCCGATGCGATCATGCAGCGTTCCAAAATACTGGTCCTCCATCTCCTGGCCTTTTGGGCTTGGCGCCCCGAACAGGCTGCGCCCGGTCAGCATCAGATCGAGTCGGCGCTCAACAAAGCGACGGTCCACCAGAAAGTATTCCTGCTCCGCGCCGAGCGTGGCCATCACACGCTTGCTGGTCTTGTTGCCCAGCGAGCGCAGCACGCGCATCGCCTGCCGATTCAAAACATCCATCGAACGAAGCAACGGCGTTTTAGCATCCAAGGCCTCGCCCGTATAGGCGCAAAACGCGCAAGGAATGAACAAAGTTGTGTTCGCCCCATCTTTCTTCACAAACACCGGGCTCGTGCAATCCCAGGCCGTGTAACCGCGGGCTTCAAATGTGGCGCGCAAACCACCAGAAGGAAAACTCGAAGCGTCCGGCTCACCCTTGATCAGCTCTTTACCACCGAACTCCATGATGGTCGTGCCGTCATTCCTGGGCGCAATGAACGCATCATGCTTTTCGGCGGTGCTCCCGGTCATGGGCTGAAACCAGTGCGAAAAATGCGTCGCCCCCTTCTCCAGCGCCCAGTCCTTCATGGCCGTGGCAATCACGTCGGCAATGGACGAATCCATGACAGTCCCGTGCTCAATCGTAGCGCGAAGCTTCTTGTACACGGGCTTGGGAAGACGTTCGCGCATCACCGAATCATTGAACACATCCGCACCATACAGGTCTGGAACAAGGTTTTTCAAATCTTCCTGACTGTCGTTATCCATAGCGCGCACTCCTTAATAGCTATTCTTCCGCAGGCAACACTATTTCTGTTAAAATAAAGCACAAATTATGCCAATTTGCATTATCAAACAGGTGATATTACGCAAATATTTGCACAACATATTACCAACAATTTGTTAACAACGCTAAATTTAATATTACCCAACATAATCGATCAGGCCCAAAACGGTCTAAATATTGGCCTCTGGCTATTTGTTAGCCACTGGTATAATTGCAGGAAAGAAACAAACGGAAAGCGTCCCGCCATCTTCCATGCGCAAACTTGAGCCAATTCATCGACCCGCCAAATTGTATGCCTGAATTTTTTTGCGCAGCGTCATCCTGCTCATGCCCAGTTTCGCGGCCAGATCCCGCTGACTGCTGTTGTGCGTCAGACCATAGCGGATCACAGTTTCCTCCATCATTTGCAAAAGCAAATGGCGGGCCACGGCAAGATCATCCGTTCCGGAACAGAGCCGTTCGGCCGCCGCGCGGATGTCCGGAATATCCATGACGGATGGCTGCTTGCGCCGAATATAACGCTGGTGGTCATGCTCCAGTATTTCCGACGGCAAGAAATCGGCAGATAACGTATCCCCCTCGATCATCACCACCACACGCTCCATGCAATTTTCCAACTCGCGCACATTACCCGGCCAGGGGTAATCCAAAAGGATGTTGAGTACTTTCCGGGACAACTTCCGGACGTTCTTGTGGTTTGCGCGGTTAAATTTCTCCAGAAAATAGTTGATCAGCAAAGGGATGTCCTCGCGGTGCTCCCGCAAAGGCGGCAGGTGAATGGGAATCACATTCAGGCGATAATAAAGATCCTCCCGAAAACGCCCCCGGCGCACCTCCTCCTTGAGATCCTTGCTGGTCGCCGTAACGACGCGCACATCAACCGCAACCGTGCTTTGACTGCCAACCGGCTCGAATTCCCGTTCCTGCAGAACGCGCAATAGTTTTACCTGCAGCCGCGGGCTCATTTCTCCGATTTCATCCAGGAAAAGCGTGCCGCCCACCGCCAGTTCAAAGCGCCCTTTCCGGTCGTGCAGGGCTCCCGTAAACGCCCCTTTGACATGACCGAAAAGCTCGGACTCGAGCAGGTCTTCCGGCAACGCCCCGCAATTAACCTTGACTAATGGCCCCGCCGAGCGCGCGCTGTTATAATGCACCACTTTGGCAACCAACTCCTTGCCCGTCCCGGTCTCGCCGGTAACCAGAATTGAGGCCCGCGATTTGGCCGCCGTGGCCGCCATGGCCATAACCTTACGGATGACATCGCTCTCGCCGATAACATTATCAAGCCGATAACGACCGCGCAATTCATTGAGCCGCCCCTGATCGCTGGCCAAAATTTCCTCCTTTTCAACCCGGATCATATAGTTGATCTTCAGCACCTGGGAAACGATGGAAGCCACAATCGAAAGCAAGCGCAGATCTTTTTGAAGCGCGCTCTCAAAGGCAAAGGGGCGATCCACGCTCAAGGCGCCCACGACCTCATCATCAACTTTCAAGGGAACACAAATAAAAGCGATGGGGCTACCAGCATCTTTTTTACGGGCAATCGTTCGATTAAGAAAACGCCCGTCCTTGCTGATATCCGGAATTATTTCCGCAACCCCGGTTTTTACAACCTGCCCCGTCACCCCCTCGCCGATCGCATATTGCCCCCTGGCCTGCTCCGCGTCTGAAAGACCATGGGCAGCGGCAATCTTCAACTTGTTAGAGGTTTTGTCCAGAAGCACCAAGGTTGCACGCACCATGCCAAGCTCGTTGGCCAATGTCTCCATGGTTTGCCCGAAAAAAGAGTTCGGGTCAAGGGCACTGCCCAACACCTCGGCCATGCGGGTCAATAGCCCCAGTTCACGCCCCTCACGCGTTTCAACTGCCACGCCAATGGTCTCGTCATGCAAAATTAATTGCTGAGGAAGGCCGACATACTCACAGCGGCGATTGCTCGCTTTCCTGATCGTCAAGCTGTGCACACCGCGCGAAACCGCAACATCAAGCACCACCTGGGTCACATGCCGAATCTTGGCCAGGAACGATGTGGAATGGGCGCCCTTCTCCAGCATCCAGCAGGCAATCGTGTTAAGGTCATACAGCCGCGGGCAAATATGCCCAAATAATCTTACCACGCTTTCCTCGTCCCCCCACAGGTCCAACATGCCCGTAAGACTGTCAAACATGTACCGCACGCGCCTCTGCCTGTGTGCCCCGAGCTTGATCAACAATTGCTCGAGCTTGCTGGGATCCGATGGGTTCGCCAAATGAAAGGGCGCACCCGGGGCGCCCCGACCTGCCGGCAAATCGTAACCGCCAGCTGTCTTAAAAAAATCCAAAAACACCTTATCGTTGTTACCCTTGCCCGAAGAAAAGCAATCCACCAGCACGAAATCATTTTTCGGCATTAATGCGACATACTTATTCGTTATCGTCTGCGGGGACGAATTGAAGCTAACGTAGATAACCGATGATTTTTCGCGCGCACAGGCAGACAGGAAACTACTGACAAAGCGCTCAACGGGCACGCCCGAATCAACCTCCCAAACAATATTGTCGCCCGGAATTATCCCGCCAACTAACCGGTCGATTTCCGGCATCCCGGTTGTTGCCTGAGCTTTCATGCATCACCCTTCATTCCAAATCAAATGGCATTCTTACAAAACACGGGCACATTATCGCAAAGTAACGCCATTTGCCAGCAACATTCTGCGTGGACCAATCATAATATCATCCCATACGATGCCGATCGGCGCGATGAGTCAAATTAAAACGTGGAAAAGCATTGACATCCTGCGCGGCGGCAACGACCATATAGATTCTCATTCAAGAATGCCGGCAGGATGCCCATAAATCCTCAAAGGAACCTTCATGCAAAACAATCGAATTCTTAAACCGTTCAGGCCACACCTTGTCTGCCTGGTTCTGGCCGGATTCTGGTCTACCACAGCATGCGCCATAACCTTCCCCGCCGGAACTGACCTGGCGCTGGAATGGACTTTCTCTTTGCCATCCACAACCGGCCAGGCAAGCATCGTCAAAATCGCGAATTATCATCATTACACCATGATTGTCCCCGACCAGCAGCTGGCTGGCGTTTATAACGAAGCTGGCCAAGCGGCGCGCTGGGGCTTCGTCACCTCGGCGGCCGGTATCGCCCATGGCCGCCTGCTTTGTTTCGAGGCCAGTCCAGGCCACCGTTATTTCAGCTTTTGGAAAAAGTCCGCATCGCCAGCACCGTCCAAGGCAAAGGGGAATAAAGACCAAACCACTACCGCATTTTGCGAAGCGGACGCGCAAACGGCGGTGGTCGGCGCGCCCGGTTTGATGTATCAACCCATTATCTGGAGCATCACCAACGGAGCCGTGCGCCAACATACCGCCAAGCACAATGTTTTCCTGATGTCCGTTCCACAATTCGAAGATTTTGAAATGACAGTCCGCATTAAACCCGGATCGGCAAGCCTGGCCGGCCTGGTGGTACGCGCCGAGAACCCCGACGATCCAGACCACACCGGCCTATACTGGCTGATCGAGCGCGGGTCGGGCCAAACCAATACTCCCGGGGTCAACGATCTGTGGGGCATCGTCCGCGACGGAACCCCAGGGCCAACACTCAAGCCGCAAGCCTGGAACGATTTGCGCGCGGTCGTCACCGGTCAGACCGCTGCGCTCTATCTTAACAACGTATTATGCAAGCAAGTCGAACTGCCTCCCGACAAGGGGCGGCGCGGCTCAATCGGACTGGCCACTTACGGCGGCGAAGCGGACTTTGACAATATCCGCGTCAGCGAAATACACACGGGCAAAATTATTTTTGAAGACAGCTTCGACAATCATGAAAATCTGTCCCTGGCAAAATGGCGCGATAACAGTGACCTGGTCGGCGCCATTCACGGCGGTTACTTCCGTGTCAAGGCGCTGAACGGCGCCCCCAACATATCGTTTAATTTAGGCCTTAGTTTGCACCGTGATCCTTGGAGTGCGGGCAGAGTGCTAAAAACCGGGCCGGACGGTTTCACTCCCTGGCTGTGGCTTCCTGGCATGCACGACTTGAACCCCATTACGATTAACATTCAACCAACAAAGGCCATAGCGGCCCAGCTCGAATTAAATGCGGATATGACCAGTCGCCCGCCGCTCCGTATTTTACACATGCGCACCGACCCAGCCAGCACCAACGCTCTGCCGAACTCTGTCTGCGTGGAAGTCAGCAGCGCCGCTTTCAACAGCGCAGACGACATCTGCACCGACGCCGAAATATCACAGGCCACCCTGGATGCCGTTAAGGCCATGACATTCAAGGGCCGTGCTCCGGAAAAATTTCCGGCCGGATACGCCATGGGCCATTACAACGACTATGCCGCCGGGCGCCACCTGGGATTCAATGCCATGGGCGCCGCCAGCAAAAAAATCAGGGACGAGCTCGGGTTCCGCTATGTTTTCACCGCGCATCACTTGCTGACCGCCCACGGCCAGGGACTTGGTTACCGTCGGGCAATCAATACGAATGTTATGACCAAATGGGCCGCTTCGCTACGCGATCGCGGTTTGAGCGAATCAATTTATCGCATTTCCGTATTCGACGAACCGGGCTTTGATTTGGCAGAAATAGTCCGTTCACCCGAATATCAATATACCATGCAAAAAGATCCCGATGCCTGGAAACAGATTATGGCCACGGCCGGGCTCAAGCCGGAAGATTTCATCGACCGCACCAACCCGCCGC